>JAAZNB010000033.1 GCA_012798515.1 Chloroflexota bacterium | reverse complement strand
CCGGGGGTGTGAGAGAAACGGTCCCAGATCGATTCACCGCGGCCATCGGCATGGACGGCGCCCTCGATCTGGTAGGAGGACGCGGCGGCGCCCCATAGAAAATCGGGAGGAAACTGGAGCATGGTGGGTTCCTTTCGTCGCTGTTGCTAAGTCTGTACGTTCCGGGGGTGTTCAGGCGGCCTGCCCGTGCGCCTGGCGCAGCAGATCAGCCAGGATGTCCTCGACCGGGGCGTCCAGCAGCGCCTGTTGGAAGGTGAGCACGCTGGGCAGTGGCATGTCCTGCATCATGTCCATGATCTCCATGCCGATGCCATTGGAGCTGCCTCCCCGGGCGTCCACGCCAAAGGACTGCCGGGCGCGGGCCTCGATCTCGTCCAACAGTGGTGCCAGCACGGCCTGGCCGTGCCGGTCGGCCAGCCATTCGCGCAGCGTGGCGGTCTCATCCAGGATGCAGGGCAGGCACAGGGTGGATTCGAGGGTGACGGTCAGGCGGCAGCGGATGTCCGCCGCCGAGGCCCCGATGAGCAGGTCGAACTCGCCCGGCTCGGTGATCCACCGGTGGTAGGCCGGGTGGTAGAAGGCAAAAGCGCGGAAGTTCAACGGCAGAGACACGCTGCGGGTCTCACCCGGCGCCAGGGCTACCTTGGCAAAGGCCTTCAGCTCTTTGGGCGGGCGGGCCAGGCCGGCCTGGCGGTCGTGCACGTAAAGCTGCACGATCTCCTTGCCGGGCAGGTGGCCCGTATTGGTGACGTCCACCGTGACGGTCAGCCCGTCCACGTCCTTGAAGACCGCGGCCGAGACGGCCGGGTGGCTGTAGACGAAGTGGGTATAGCTCAGCCCGTGCCCGAAGGGGAACTGCACGGCCTGCTGGCGGGCGTCGTAATAGCGATAGCCGGCGAACAGGCCCTCGCCGTAGCGTACCCGCCCCGCCTCGCCCGGCCAGTTAAGGTACGCCGGGGTGTCGGCGTACTTCAGCGGGAAGGTCTCCGCCAGCTTGCCGCACGGGTTGGCCCGCCCGAAGAGCAGATCGGCCACGGCGGCGCCGCCGGCCTGGCCCATCATCCAGCCCTCCAGCACGGCGGCTGCCGCGTCGATCCAGGCCTGCATGGCGATGGGCGCCCCGTTGTTCAGCACCACCACCGTCCTGGGTTGGGCCTGGGCCACCGCCCGGATGAGGTCCACCAGCTGGCCGCTCAGGTCCAGGTCGGGACGGTCGTAGCCCTCGGCCTCCTTGGAGGCCGGCAGGGCGGCGAAGAGCAGGGCTACCTCGGCCCCGGCCGCGGCGCGGGCCGCCTCGGCCACCAGGTCCGGGCGGAAGGACTGCTCGGCGGTGTAGCCGGGGGCGTAGGTCCACTCGGCCTGCGGGGCCCGGGCTTGCAGCTCCTGGTAAGGGACGCACACCCGGGTAGGATGGATGTGAGAACTGCCCCCGCCCTGGAAATAGGCCTCCTGGGCGGCCAGGCCGATGACGGCAATGCGCTGTGGGGCCCGCAGGGGCAGCACTCCATCGTTCTTGAGCAGCACCATGCCTTCGGCGGCGACCTGGCGGGCCAGCTCGTGGTGCGCTTCGGCGTCGTAAGCGCCGCCCTTGGGCGTCTCGGCTGCCTTGAGCGCCACGCCCAGGATGCGGCGCACGGCTTCGTCCAGCACGCTTTCGTCCAGGGTCCTGGCCTGCACGGCGTCGATCACGGCCTGCACGCGGCGCGGCTGGGGGCCGGGCATCTCCAGGTCCAGGCCGGCCTGCAGCGAGGCTACCCGGTCGTGCACTGCGCCCCAGTCCGAAACCACCAGGCCTTCGAAGCCCCACTCGTCCTTGAGGATCTCATCGAGCAGCCCGGCGTGCTCGGCGCAGTATACGCCGTTGATCTGGTTGTAGGCGCACATCACCGTCCAGGGTTGGGCTTTCTTGACGGCCGTCTCGAAGGCCGGCAGGTAGAGCTCGCGCAGCGTGCGTTCGTCTACCTCTACGTTGATCGAGAAACGTTGGAATTCCTGGTTGTTGGCGGCGAAATGCTTGAGCGAGGCGCCCACCCCCCGGCTTTGTACCCCGGCGATCCAGGCGGCGGCCATCTCACCGGCCAGGTAGGGGTCCTCGGAGAAGTATTCGAAGTTGCGCCCGCCCAGGGGCGAGCGTTTCAGGTTGGCGCCGGGGCCCAGCAGCACGTCTACCCCCAGGGCGATACATTCCTCGGCCAGCGCCTGGCCCAGGGTGTGGATGAGATCCACGTCCCAGGTAGAGGCCAGCAGCGAGGCGGTGGGGAAACAGGTGGCCGGGTGGCTTTCCGAGGCCATCCCATTCAGGTCGATGGGGTGGCGCACGCCGTGCGGCCCGTCGGAGACCACCAGGCGCGGCAGGCCCAGGCGGGGCAGGGCCGTGGTCGTCCAGGGACCGGCGCCGGTGCACAGGGCGGCCTTTTCGGCGAGCGTCATGCTCGCCAGGATGGTTTGCAAATCGGGCATGGATCCTCCCTCCGGTATGTGGAACCGGCGCGCCGCGCCGGGATGGCGGGTGCCGGCAGGGCGCCGCAGCGAAAAGCGGGCCTGCGGGGTACACTTTTACTATAAGGAAGACCCAGGGGAAGGGAAATCGGCCGTTTGGTCGATCTTCTCCCCCGGCCGGGGAAAAACCGATCTTCAAGTTACACAACCAGGGTATAATCCACCTGGTTGTGTAACTTTTTCACGGGAAAACGCATGCGCAAGACCTCGCTCCCCCTGGTCAGGCAGGCGGCCCTGTACCTGCCGGACGCCCCGGCGGGCCAGGCCGGCATCCCGCTGGGCTCCCCCGCCTGGACGGAGTGGCTGGCGCGCCTGCGTGCTTTTATATATGAAAGCCAGGCGGGCCACTTCAGCGCCCGGCGGGAGACGCGGCGGGGCAAGGACTACTGGTACGCCTACCGTCGCCGTGAGGGGCGCCTGTATCACGTCTACCTGGGGCGCTCCGAGGATCTCGACGCCGGGCGCCTGGAGCAGGCCTGCGCCGCCCTGGCCGGCGAGCCGGGCCGGGCCGGGCCCGGCGTCTCCGGTCCGGAGGCGCCTTTCCTGCCGGCCCGCCCGCCGGCCCTGCCCGAGCTGCTGGTGGAGCGGCCGCGCCTGGTGCGGCGCATGTGCACCCCGGTGACGCTGATCTACGCCCCCGGTGGGTTTGGCAAGACCACCCTGGTCAACCAGTGGCGGCAGGCGTGCGGTTTCCCGGTCGTGTGGGTCAGCCTGCGCCCCGAGGACAACCAGCCGCTGCGCTTCTGGTCCACCCTGGCAGCCGCCCTGGCGGCCACCCCCGGGTTGGGAGTAACGCCGCCCCCGGGGGCCACCCCTGGGGATGAAGGCGGCCCTCCCTGTCTCCCGGCGGCGGCCGGTCCCGGGCTGTTGGACTACCTGGCCGGCGCCCGGGCCGGGTTGGTGCTCGACGATTT
>JAAZNB010000349.1 GCA_012798515.1 Chloroflexota bacterium | reverse complement strand
TCCCAATCTCCCGGGTTGAAACGTCGCGTGCGTTTCAGCTCGCCGCGCTTTTTCTTGGCGCCCACCCGGGCCGCCCTGGCGGTCAGGCTGGGGCGGGTGGCCTTGCGCACCTTGGGCCTTTCCAGCGCCTTCTGGATCCAGGCCACCAGGCGCTGGGTGGCGTCGAAGCGGTTCTGCTCCTGCGTACGGTAGCGTTTGGCCTCGATCACCAGCACCCCTTCCTCGGTCACCCGGCTGCCGGCCAGCCGGATCAGGCGCTCCTTGACCTCGGGCGCCAGGGACGGGGAATGACGCACGTCGAAGCGCAGCTGGACGGAGGAGGCGACTTTGTTTACGTTCTGCCCTCCCGGGCCCGCGGCGCGGATGAAGTCGAAGTGCAGCTCGCTTTCGTCGAGGTGAACGGTGGGGGTGCCCCCCGTTCCGGGGGCGGCCCCCGAGTCGGGGGTAATCGTGATCATGGGTAGAGTATAGCAGATCGGTGAGCTGGGGAGATTGGCAAACGTTACTGGATTGTCTCAGAAACCACTTGTTTCACCCAACCCTTTTCTGCGGCCACGTTTGCTGCGATGGCGATCTGCCGGCGGGTAAACTGCTGTTTGTGCTCATTCCAGGCGTAGGTGTGCTCAACGATCTCGTCCATGGAATTGACAGACTCATTCTTGATGATCCAATAAACGGTGGACAGCAGTTCCAGGCCATAAGGGGACTCGAAACCTTCCACCAGATCTACCACCCTTTCAAAGCGAGTACGCGTATCCGGGTGCTGTTGCAGAAAAGCGGTGGCATCTTCGATTGCGCCGGGGACCAGCTGGAGGTGCTTGTGGGGCGCGTCGCCACCATCAGCGTAGCCGGAGATGAAGTAACCTTCGGCCCGGTTGGACTTCTTCTCTTTTGCAGGCGGCGGCGTAGGCTTTGAAGTTCTCTGGAAAGGCGTTCTTGAATTGAAGAGCGATCCCGCGTCCCATGACGCCGACGCAGTTTACTGTATTGACAAGGGCTTCGGCATCCGCTATTAAAATGTCACCACTTCTGGATTCGATCATTTTTGCCGTCTCCTTATCTGTAATACCAATCGTCCCTTTGTTCGACGATTGGCCGATGCCCATCTGCCGGTAGCGTGTTAATCACTTGCTGGTATATTTTTTTAGAATACACGCTGACTTTCTCAATCAATTGCCAGGGGAAGTGATGTTCCATCAGGAATTCGGCCTGTTTGCCTTCTTTTATAGACGGGGAAATACCATTTCCGCTTGGCGATCACCTAAGGGATAAGAAATCAAATTGATCATTTTTCTCTTATCCCCAAGGAGGTTTTTCAGCTTACTCGAAATGTGCGCGCCCGCTGGGGCTCATTGCAATCATCTCTTTTACCAGCAAATACACCCGTGTAGATGGATTCGGAAATGGCTCATCCTGGGGATGGCTTTCCAGAATGTGGGTGGCATGCTGCACAGCAGTTGGTGTGGAACCAATCAGGCGACCAAAAACAGACATGGCAGGGTGGTAATCGGGAATGTGACGTTTCAGGTACTCCTTGAGCTCGCCGCCGTCAGCGAATGGGCGGGTAGTACACTCAAAGTGTAAGACGTACCAGAACTCAAAGGCCGGGTTGGAAACGGCCAGCTGAAAATCGTTTTGAGTGGCCATTTGGACTGCTCGATCAAAAGTCTGATTGTGGTGTGGGTTCTCGACGTCGAACACGCACCAGATCGCTTCGAACGGGGGGAGATTTTTGCGGCCGTTTTGAATATCCTGCTGCCGCTTTCTAACCAACGCTTGTGCCTCCTTAACGACGGAGATCGGCGCACCGGCACGCTCTTTGATTTTGATGCTGACTATGGGTAGTTTGAGATATTCACGTAGCATAGAAAAATAATTGGGCTCTGTTTCTGCGCCTTCGCATACGATCAGGATACATCGGCCGGGCGAACGGTTACCCGGCCGGCGATCGTAAGAATTCACTGTCCGCTCGTGGCCACGGACCACCCGGCCATCCGGTTTATGCTTTGCCATGCCGTGTTTCTTCCCATTGCGGCTCGCCGAGGAACGGGATCGCTCCATAGCGGCCCAGCAAATAACCTTTGGCCAGGGCCTCATCCTTGCGTGGGCTGTAATCGAGTAATGGATACAGGTGTGAGCAGTTCTGGTGATCCTTCTCTACAAACCAGATCTGGTCGCGGCGGAACACGCAGCAATCCATCAGGGTGGTATCGTGGGTGTTGAAGATTAACTGCGCACCCCGGGGGTTGGCCTGCGAGTTGTGGAATAGCTCGACCAGGAAACGTACCATGAAGGGATGCAGGCTGGCGTCCAGTTCATCCACGAACAATGTCCAACCGTTCGTCAGCACTTCTACCAGTGGCCCACTTAAGGCGAACAGGCGTTGAGTACCCCTGGATTCCTCCTCCAGCGGCAAAGAGACTTCAGTGCCGGCTTCCATGGCGTGACGCATGTACACGTCCAGGTGCTTCTTGTTGATCAACCGGTCGCGCAGTTCTACCGGTATATCGTCGGGAAAATCTTTGTCGGTGAACGTTTCTTCACGTACTTCGAAATCAGTAATGCCGAAATCGGCGGCGACCATCAGGTTGCGGATGAGTTTCTGCACCTGTTCATCCTCTTTTGCCCGGGCAGCAGTGTAGGTGGAAAAGTAAGGACTATCAGGGGCGTCGATTACGCGCAGGCACCTTTGGAACCATTCAAGCACACGACCTAACTGGCGATGGTTCAATTGGGCTGCATTCGATAGAAAAAGCACGTCCGGGCGGGTCAGTTCAGCCACCTGGCTATTCTTGCCTTTCAAATTGCGACCGAAGTACCAGGACGGCTCGGCATTTACTGCCTGCTCCCTTTCGAACCAGGTCTGTGGCAATCCCTTGGGGTAGGCTACCAGCCACTCGCGCACAACCTGCCTGGTAGTCACGTGAAAACCATACTGATAGCGTACGTTCTGATCGTCGATAAATGTGATCTCGAACTCGGAAGGATCTGTATTGGGTTCCGTATCCAACAAAAATGGCGTGGCTTCAATGGGGCTATTGACTTTTCGCTCCATCGAGGTATTGACGAATTCATCCACGAATTGAGCGGCTGCAATCAGGTTCGATTTGCCGGCGGCGTTGGGACCATAGACGACCGCGCTGTGCAGTAGGCTGCGCCCACCGAACTCGGGGACAGAGATTAGGTTATCGGGAAGCGTCTTATCTGCGCTGGCCACCATAGATAGGGTGACTTCTTCGCGGAAAGAGCGAAAGTTTTTGACTTTGAATTCGATTAGCATGAAAGCACCTTGGGTGCAAGAGGATTATGATTGCAAGTGGTGTGTATTATTATATTCAATTTTACAGAAATTACGCAAATATGTCAATAGAAGCGCGCAAAATTGTTGCGACCCAGATAATCGCCCCGCACAAGATCCCCCGCGCCTCCTTCCCCCAATCGGATACACCAAACCGCCATTTGAGGCTACAATGGTAGAAAGCACTTCGTCGTCAGGTCAGGAATGAGTCGCTCCCACCCTTCTGGATGTGATTGCGTGTGGGAATGGACAGGAGGCGTGGAAAATGGCAAAAGAACAGGCAGATTTCTATATCGAAAAAGTGAGATACACCAAAGACCGCACCC
>JAAZNB010000348.1 GCA_012798515.1 Chloroflexota bacterium | reverse complement strand
TGCTCGAACAGGCCGACCGTTTCCGCTTACCCGAGCGCGTGCTGCGCGAAGTATTGGCGCTGCCCCGTCCCCAATGGGAACGTGCCTTACGGCTCAGCATTCAAAACAACCTGACGTCCGACGATGTGGCCGAGCTGGCCAACCAGCCCGAAGAACCCGGGCGTGAAGTCCGCCCGGCTGCCAGCCCGGCGCCCGACGTCACCCGCGTGGCTACCGGTGGCCTGCGTCGCTTCGCCAATGCGATCATTGCCCTGGACGAAGTCGGCCAGGAACAGGCCCTGGATGAAATTGCTGACATGCTGGTCGTCAGTGGGCAAGCCCAGGGAATCCTCAATCTGCTGGATGAGCTGGCCCACCTGGTTCAAATCCGCCTTTCTCGTCGCTCCTGATTCGTAACCGCGGTTACGAATGCTTAAAGTGTAACCGTGGTTACACTTTGGATGAGTGCAAAAAAGAGTCCGCTCACGGGCTCTTTTTTTATCCCCATTGCCCTTAAAAAGCCGGATAGGGCCGTCTTTGGTCATTCAGCAGGGGGTCATAAGGAATGCCCTGATGGAGAAAAAATTGGGACTGATAACGCGGAAAACGGATAATGGGCGACCTTGAGTTTTTTTACAGGGTCTCCCTTTATTTTTCGCCAAACTATGGTTATAATTTCAAATAGATTATTTCTCTCTGGATGGTAACTGTCCGCATGCGCATCACGAAAAAGCCAAAACCAACCGGTGACTCGCCGGAAATGCCCGGTTCATCTTTGAGCCGGTGGGAGCGCAAGAAACAGCGGGAACGCGCCCGTATGCAGGCCAGGCGAGAGCATCGTGCTACGTACGACCTGCCCGTGGTGGTACGCCAGCGGATCAAGGAATGGGCCGAGGAAGAAGGCGTGCCTGCCAGCCAGCTGGTGACTCTGGCCCTGGTGCGGTTACTCCAGGAACATGACAACGGCCTGTTTGAACTGCATCCCTATAAACACATTTCAATGAGTCCTAAATATGATTGGAACCTGGTGGTTCCAGAAGGTATGTTGCGTTCTCTGGCTTCGAAGAATGTTCAAAATAAAAAATCTGTTTAATCTTTTAAAGTTGTATAAGAGTCGTTAATTAAGTAGTTAATAGAATCACGTGCAAATTTTGCACGCTTAAGAAAGGCAAATTTTGCATTCTTAACACGTGCATTTTTTGCCTTCAGGACGCCTGGGTGCAAAAAAGGGGATCAGGCCCGGGTGTGTTTTTTGCAGGCTGGCCAGGGTGCAAAATCTGCGTGCTGGCCATAGTGCATTAATTGCCGACAGGCCATGATGCGATTCTTGCATTCCGGCCTATAGGCGAAACTTGCTGGCTGGCCTGGGTGTAAAATTTGCCTGTAGGAAGCGGTATATTCCCCTGGAGACGGGCACGTGGAGCTGAAATGGATTGGATTCTTGGATTGGACCTGGGAACGACGCATTGCAAAGCCGTGGCCGTAGGGCCGGAAGGCCAGATTGGCGCGACCGCCGAAGCGGCGTATCCGCTGCGGACGGAGCAGCCCGGCGCGGCTGAGCAAGCCCCGGATACCGTCTGGGAGGGTGTAGGTCGCGTCCTCAGGGACGTGGCCGGGCAGATCGGGCAGGGGGATACCCTGGCCGGGCTGTCTCTATGCGGGGCTATGCACAGCCTGCTGGCCGTCACACGCCAGGGCATTCCCCTGGGTAAAGCGGTTACCTGGGCTGATCTGCGCGCCGAAGTCAGCGCTGCAACCGTCCAGAAATCCGGAGATCTGTATGCTTTGTACGCTCGCACGGGCTGCCCGATCCAGCCGGTTTATCACCCCATCAAGCTGCGTTGGTGGCGCCAGACCCATCCCGAACTGGCCAAACAAGCCGAGTTATACGTGTCGATCAAGGACTGGGTTGCCTATCGTCTGACCGGGCGCTGGACTGCGGATTGGAGCGTGGCCTCAGCCAGCGGGTTGATGGATATTCATCGTATGGCCTGGGATGACCAGGCCGTGGCGCTGGCGGGGATCTCGCTCCAGCAGCTGCCCGAACTGGTGCCTCCGGCTGTGGTGATCGGGGACCTGCTGCCCGAGGCAGCTGCCTTGACCGGCCTGCCGGCAGGTCTACCGGTAATTGCCGGTGCCAGCGATGGGGGACTGGCTAACCTGGGCGCCGGCGCCCGGCGCCCAGGCCAGTGCGTGGTTACGGTGGGCACCGGCGCGGCTGTGCGGCGTGTGGTGGAAAAACCCTGGCTGGATCCGCGCCAGCGCACCTGGTGTTACGTGCTCACGGATAATCACTGGTTCGCCGGTGGGGCCATCAGCAACGGCGGCCTGGCGGTCCAATGGGTGCGCCAGAGCTTCTATGCTGATCTCCCGGCCGAAGAAGGATTCGCGCGTTTATTCCAGGAAGCCGCCTTGATCCCCCCTGGGGCGGGGGGTGTGCTGGTGCTCCCCTACCTGACCGGGGACCGCAGCCCGCACTGGAATTTCTCCATGCGCGCCGCGGTGACCCAGTTGGGATTGGAACACACCCGAGGACATATTGCCCGCGCCATGTTGGAAGCGGTAGCCTACTCCCTGGCGGAAGTCTGGGAAGTGTTGAGCCGGGTCGACCAGGGTGACCTGCCCATCCGTCTGACCGGGGGGAGCGTGATTCGTTCCCCGCTGTGGGCCCAGATCATCGCCGACGTCCTGGGCGTGCCTTTGGCCCCCATTGATCAGGCAGACGCCTCGCCCCTGGGGGCAGCGCTTTTGGGATATGCAGCCCTGGGCGACCCGGAACGTATGGAACAAATCTGTGCTGCCATGCGGCCCGGACGCTTGATCCAGCCCGATCCTCACAACCACCTATTCTATCTCGAACGTCGCGCCCATTTTCACGAGATGTACACCCGCCTGGCGTAAGTGGGGGCGGTGTGGAAGGATTCCTCCTGGGTAGCGAATTTCGTATAGCCGTTCGCGCTGGAATTGGCGCGGGTGAAAAGGCACCGCACTCGATTTTACTTTTTGGGTATAGGTGGTTATAATGACCAAAGATACAAATCGAGTATATCGAGGATATCCACTCATCTGCTTATAGGTGGGTATCGACCTGGGAAATGAAAGTGTTTCCCTTTCGAACTGGGTGGGGGTTTTGTCTGGCATGGGTGTGTCTGTATTCGCCCAGCAGTATTGGTAAATCTGCACTGCCAACAGGAAAACGGTGGACTGTTGTTGGAGAACCTGCTAGGAATCTTGACCCATGCCTGGGAGTATGGCCTCTCGCATGCCAGTGAGTTTGAGCAGGCATTAGGGGATCATTTGGTTTTGGTCGGGACCGCCCTGGGTATCAGCATCTTGCTGTGTATCCCGCTCGGCATCTGGACTGCCCGTTCACGCCTGGCTTCGCTGACCATCATGAACCTGATCAACGCCTTGCGCGTCATCCCCAGCCTGGCAGTGTTGTTTCTCTTGATCCCCATCTTGGGCTTGAATACTACTTCGGCTACGGTGGCTTTGACCGTTCTGGCAATGCCGCCGATTTTGATTAACACCGATGCTGCCTTTCGCAACCTCGACCCGGCGGTGATCGAGGCGGCGCAGGGCATGGGGATGACGGCCGGCCAGGTATTGCGCCGCATCGAATTTCCCCTGGCTTTGCCGGTGATCCTGACCGGAATCCGCACGGCTGCGGTTGAAATCATCTCCAGCGCCACACTGGCCGCATTTGTGGGCAGTGGGGGGTTGGGCATCTACATTACTCGTGGATTTGCTCTATATGATTACGGTATTTTGATGTTAGGGGCGGCCCCGGTAGCGCTGCTGACGCTGATTGCCGAGACCATCCTGGCTCTGCTGCAGCGCCTCTTTCAGCCGCCCGCATAAGCCTTGGAGAGACAAAGGAGGAAAAAATGAAATCCAGGCTATATCTATCCATGGTCGTATTGCTGATCGCATCTTTTCTGGCGGCCTGCGCCGGGTCGCCGGGAGCTTCTTCGCCGGAAGTTACCATCCGGGTCGGCTCGAAAGACTTCACCGAGCAGTTCATCCTGGGAGAAATGTACGCCCAGGCATTGGAGAATGCCGGCTTCAAGGTAGAACGGAAGCTCAATCTGGGGGGCACACCCGTCGCCCAGCAGGCATTGATCAATAACGAAATCGATCTCTACCCCGAATATACGGGGACCGGTTTGCTGACCGTCTTGAAACAACCGGTAGTTACAGACCAGGACGAAGTGTATCGCATCGTTTCGGAAGGCTACCTGGAGCAGTTCAAGCTGGTCTGGTTGGACCCGGCGCCGATGAACAACACCCAGGCGCTGGCCATGACCCAGGCAGGGTCGGATTCCTTCGGCGTCAAGACTTTCTCAGACATGGCCGCCAAAGCCAGCGAACTGGTCATGGCCGGGCCGCCCGAATTCCAGGAGCGCGAAGATGGGCTCCCGGGGCTCAAGAGTGTCTACGGTGATTTCACTTTGAAGGAATACAAGGCTGTGGATCCCGGTCTGCGCTACCAGGCACTGGTGAATGGCGAAGCCGACGTCGTGGTGGCCTTTGGCACGGATGGTGAAATCAGCGCCTTCAACCTGGTCTTGCTGCAAGACGACAAAGGCCTCTTCCCGCCTTATCAGGTCGCCCCGGTCATCCGCCAGGACGTCTTGGATGCCAACCCCCAGATCGGCGAAGTGCTCAATGCCCTCTCACCGAAATTGACCGACGCAGTTATGCAGCGCCTGAATTACGAAGTCAGCGGCAACCAGCGTGAACCGGCCGACGTGGCCAAAGAGTTTTTGCAGCAAGAAGGTTTGATTAAATAAATTCAGATTGAAACGTCCGGATTGAGCTCGACCGGAACCGTCTTCATCGAAGTCAGCCGGCCTGCCGGGGAGAAGGTCTCTCCCCGGCAGGCGCCTGGAAATAACCCATGGATGGAATCCTTTTCAAACAAGTCACCAAGCGGTATCCCCACGCTGAACGCCCGGCAGTCAACGATGTTTCCATCGAGGTACCGGCCGGGAGTTTCGTGGTCCTGCTGGGGCCTTCAGGGTGTGGCAAGACCACCCTGCTCAAGATGGTCAACCGGCTCTATGAGCCGACTTCCGGTGCGATTTACCTCAATGGCGTCGACATTCGCCAGATGCAGGCCAACGTACTGCGCCGCCAGATTGGATACGTGATCCAGCAAGTGGGCCTGTTTCCGCACATGACGGTGGCCGAAAATATCGCCGTCGTTCCCGAGCTGTTGCACTGGTCGCGCACCCAAATCGACGCGCGCATCGACGAACTGCTCACCCTGGTGCACCTTCCCCCGGGCGAGTACCGTGCCCGCTATCCATCCCAGCTCTCCGGAGGTCAGCAGCAGCGCGTGGGACTGGCACGCGCCCTGGCCGTGGACCCGGCCGTGATGTTGATGGACGAGCCCTTTGGGGCCATCGATGCCATCAACCGCTCCAATTTGCAGCAGGAAATGATTGCCCTGCAAAACAGCCTGCACAAGACGGTCTTGTTTGTGACCCACGACGTCGACGAGGCGCTGCGCCTGGCCGACCGGATCGTGGTTATGCGGGAAGGGCGGGTGGTGCAGTATGCTTCCCCTTGTGACCTGCTCAGCCACCCGGTGGACGAGTTTGTACGCCAGTTACTGGATACGGATGATCGTATCCGCCAGCTCAGCCTGATGCGAGCCGATTCGGTCATGGCGCCCATCGGGCCGGCGCCCCAGGTAGAAGACCAGCCTACTATCAACGCCGAAGACCACCTGCGCCAGGCCCTGTCGTTACTGCTCCAGCCGGGAATCCGTGCTGTGACTGTCATGCAGGATGGCCAGCCGGTGGGGCGCCTCACCCTGGAACAGGTGCAGCGCGCCGGTTGTGAAGGAGAGTAGCGTGCACGTCTTCTTTACCAATCCCCAGGTCATCCTACCCCTGTTGGGCGAACACGTCGGGATGACGGCCCTGGCGTTGGCGATTGCCTCCGGGATAGCCTTGCCACTGGGCTGGCTGCTGTTCTATCACCGGCGCCTGGCCGGCCCGGTGCTGGGCGTCCTGGGGATTCTTTACACCATCCCCAGTATTGCTTTGATCATCTTCCTCATCCCCTTTTTTGGTTTGAATGCTCGCTCGGTAATCGTGGCCCTGGTGGTTTACTGCCAGATCATCCTGGTGCGCAACGTGCTGGCCGGATTGGATAGCATCGATCCGGCGATTCTGGAAGCGGCGCGGGGGATGGGCATGAATAGCTGGCAGATTGCCTGGCGGGTGCAGCTGCCCCTGGCGCTGCCGGTCATCCTGGCTGGCATGCGCATAGCCGGCGTGGTGGCCGTGGCGATTGCCACCGTAGGGGCCAAGTTCGGCGCCGGCGGCCTGGGAACGCTGTTGTTCGACGGCATCGCCCAGGCCGGCCGTACCGATAAGATTCTGACCGGTGGATTGCTGGTGGGGGTGCTGGCGTTCTTACTGAACCGGGCTCTCCTGGCCCTGGAACACCGGTTTACCCCCCAGATCCAGGCCCCCCGGCGTCCCGCCTAGCAAGATAAGCTGCCCGCCGATTATGGCGTCGCCGGCCCTGGCAGCCGGTACCAGATGTTGGCGATGTAGCCCTGGGCATC
>JAAZNB010000347.1 GCA_012798515.1 Chloroflexota bacterium | reverse complement strand
GGATAAGTGGTTACCTGGGTTTTCACCGGCACCTCGGGCGCCAGGCGCAGCAGCTCGTGGCCATCCTGGCGGGTAAGGTTGGCCACCGAGCGTACCACCCGTTCACCCCACAACAAGCGGTAAGGGAAGGCGGGGATGTCGCTCATGTGGATCCCGGCGCACACCACTGTGCCGCCTTTGATCGCAGCCCGCAGGGCGGCCGGCACCAGCGATCCGACCGGGGCGAACAGCAAAGCGGCGTCCAGAGGTACGGGGGGCAGCTCTTCGGAACTGCCGGCCCACACGGCGCCCAGCTCCCGGGCGAAGTCTTGGGATTCTTTGTCCCCCGGCCGGGTGAAGGCGTACACTTTTTGCCCCTGGTGGACGGCGATCTGGGCGATGATATGGGCGGCGGCGCCAAAACCGTAGATGCCCAGGTGCTCCACCTGTTTGCCGGCCATGCGGTAAGCGCGGTAACCGATCAACCCGGCGCACAGCAATGGGGCAGCGTGGGCATCCGCGTAGCTCTCTGGGATCGAAAAACAATACGAAGCGTCGGCTACGGTGTATTCTGCATAACCGCCGTCCAGGGTGTAACCGGTGAAGCCGGGGCGTTCGCACAGGTTTTCCTGCCCGCTGCGACAGAAGCGGCACACGCCACAGGTCGAGCCCAGCCAGGGCACTCCCACCCGCGCGCCGGGTTGGACTGCGGTGACGCCCGGGCCGGCCTGGACGACCTCGCCTACGATCTCGTGCCCCATCACCAGGGGCAGCCTGGGGTTGGGCAGGTCGCCGTCCAACACGTGCAGGTCGGTGCGGCACACGCCGCAGGCGCGCACGCGCAGCAACAGCTGCCCGGGCCCTGCTTCTGGAATGGGGATGTGTCTCTCTTCTAATGGTGCGCCGGGCTGTACCAGCAGCATGGCGCGCATGGTCGTGGGCATATTTCTATCCTCCTCGCCGGGGAAAGCCTTCCCCGGATTCATTATAGACCTGAACGGGGAGCAAACAGACGCTGCCTGCCGGTATTTCGACCGGCAGGCAGCGTCTGCGAGCACGCCTCGCGGCGCCAGGTGGGTTCAGCTTTCCAGCTGTTTGCGGCGATAGGTCTTGAGCGCTCCTTTGAGCGTGTCCAGCGCCAGGGTCGAGCAGCGCGGCCGGGTCTTGACCATCTCTTCCCCCAATTCCTCGATCAGGTAGTTGAAATCCAGGGCCTGGATCTCGGCTGTATGCTTGCCTTTGACATGCTCGGTCAAGATCGAGGCGGCCGCCTGGCTGATGGTACAGCCTTCCCCTTCGAAGGTGATCTCTTTGACCTGGTCCCCATGCATCTTCAAATGGATGGTAATCACGTCACCGCAGCCGGGGTTGCCTCCTTCGAGCGAGACGTCCTCACCGGGCAGCGGCCCGTAATTGCGCGGGTTCTGGTAATGGTCCAGGATGTATTCCAATTGGGCAGAACGATCTAAATCACTCATACGGATCCTTTCTCGATAGGCGCATCCACCAGGTTGCCCCACTCCGTCCATGAGCCGTCGTAATTCTTTACACGGGGATATCCCAGCAGGTATTTCAAGACGAACCAGGTGTGCGAACTGCGCTCCCCGATGCGGCAGTAGGCGATGATCTCCTGCTCGGGGCGGAAGCCCTGGCTGGTATACAGGTCTCGCAGCGCTTCGGGGGGTTTAAAGGTTCCGTTTTCGGCATTCACGGCCTGTGCCCAGGGGATGTTGACCGCCCCGGGGATGTGCCCGCCGCGCTGGGCGCCTTCTTGAGGATAATCGGGCATGTGGATCAGCTCGCCGCTGTATTCTTTAGGGGAACGGACGTCGATCAACGGCCGCCCGGCGCGTACCACTTCCATGACCTCGTCACGGAAGGCGCGGATCGAGCGGTCCGGCTCCTGGGCGCGATATGCGGCCGGGGGATACGCTTCTACGTCACGGGTCAGCGGCCGGCTTTCTTGTTCCCACTTCAGGCGCCCGCCGTTCATGATCTTCATTTTTTCGTGACCGTAGTATTGGAATAACCAGAAGGCGTAACAGGCGAACCAATTGTTGCGGTCACCGTAGAACACCACGGTGGTGTCGTTGGCGATCCCCAGGCGCGAGCACATCTTCTCGAAATCTGCCTTATCGATAAAGTCCCGCCGCAGCGGGTGCTGGAGAGTGGTGAACCAGTCGATCTTCACCGCCCCGGGGACGTGGCCTGCTTCGTACAACAGGTAATCTTCGTCGGATTCGACGATGCGGACGGCCGGGTCGTTTAGATGCCCGGCGACCCAGCCGGTATCGACCAATACTTCTGGATGGATGTAAGCCTGTGTCATACTTCACCTCAATGAAGCCGGTATTACAAAACCACCCGGCGGAGGTATCCTACGCCGGTAGTTGATAAATAAGATATTATTATGAATATTATAGAGTAAATTCCTGCGCTTTTCAACTTGTCGCCTGCTTTCCTCCGGTCCAGGGACGCGACGATGGGGAAAACAAAAACAGCCCGGGCTTATCACCCGGGCTGTTCTACGGATTCAACAGGCTCGATCAGTCGCTGTACAGCACGGCTGTGCCGGAGGCGCTGACCATCAGCATACTCTGGCCGATGGTCTCGTAATCCAGGTCCACACTCAAGACGGCGTTGGCGCCCAGGCGCCGCGCCTGTTCGGCCATCTCGGCCACGGCAATGTCTTTGGCCTTACGCAGTTCTTCCTCGTAGGCCGCTGAACGCCCCCCGACGATGTCGGTGATCCCGGCAAAAAAGTCGCGGAAGATGTTGGCGCCCAGAATGGCTTCCCCGGTGACGATGCCCAGGTAGCGCGTGATGTGCTTGCCTTCGATAGAAGGCGTGGTAGATACGATCATTTTCCCCTGCCTTTCAAATCAGTCCTTGGTTTTACCGGGCGGCCAGGGCCACCAGCGAGCGGAACGCCCGGTACGCCATGGCCATGTCTTCCACCTGCACTTCGACGCGCTTGCCATCCAGGCGCGTCGCCCCCGGCAGCAGGGCGGCCATGTCGGTCATTTCAGAATAGATAAACTCGACGGTTACGGTGATCGGTTTGGCCAGTTCGAGGGGCTTGGGAGCCTGCCCGGCCTGGAAGCGGTGCACGGCCTGGATGGCCCCGAGCCGGATGCGCTCCTGGGCCACAGAAGGCGCCAGGCACTCGGCGGCAAAGCGTCCCACGGCCTGCTTGACTTCCACTGTCTCGATGCCCGGGATCCACTCGCTGGCCTCGGCGCACACGCTCTGGTCACCGGAGATCATCAACACCGGGGCGCCGAAATGGCCACACATGGAAGCATTCAGCCCCGTTTCACCGCTCACCCGCCCGTTCAGCCACAGGTTCGAGACCCGGGCGCTCGACCAGGTATGGTCCAGGATGGCGTGTTGGGTGCCGATGCGGGCGTGGTAGCCCACGAAGAAGGCCGCGTCCACGCCGGTCTCGATGCCCTGTACCATCGAATAGGGTGAGGCTGTGCCTGAGCTCAAGCGCGCCCGCGGGTCCAGTTCTTCGACCAGAATGTTGTACCCGTTCCAATGCCCATCCGAGATGATGATGTCTTCAACGCCGGCCTCGGCTGCGCCGGCCACGGCCGCGTTGACGTCCGCCGTCATCACTTTGCGCATGCGCTGGTATTCGACGTGCCCGGGGGTTACCTGGTCCCAATGCACCACGCCCGAGATTCCTTCCATGTCAACGGCAATCAACAGCTTCATAAGCTCTGCTCCTTGAATCGTAGTGGTCAGCCATTCCCGGCGTGAAAAGACGCCGGGCGTTCCAAAAGTATACTACGAGGCTGGCGGCTTCTGGGTTGCATACTTGAGGTGTGATCCTGGAAAAAAGATTTTTGTGCGAGATGGCTGCTTCCAGCGGCACGATCGTGCCGCTGGAAGCAGCCCATTCACCCCCCAAATTGGGCTTCTTTGCGCTAACGGCTGAGTGGTTACATGGTTTGATGTGTTTACCCCCGAAGGGGGCAAGCAAGAACTGGACAAAGCCGGAAAATGCGCCTATAATAGACCTGGTGTTTCAATATATAAATTAGCGTTTTGAATAATGAAACAATCTGACGAACCTCTCAACCATTCGGTAAAACGGGCCATCCGCATCCTGGAGTACCTGGCCACCGTAGACGGCCCCAGGGACCTGGCCGTCATCAGCCGGGAGCTGGGGATGAACAAGAGCACGGTCTATCGTTTCCTCTCGACCCTGGAGGAAGAGGGCTACGTGCACCAGGACGCGCTTTCCAACCAGTATTCTCTGGGCTCGAAGGTGACCTGGCTGGCCGCCAACTTCCTGGCCAAGATCGATGTGCGTAGCCTGGCGCGTCCTTTCCTGGAAGAACTGGCCCGGGTCACCGGCGAGACGGTGCACGTGGGCATCCTCGACCAGGACGAGGTGATCTACATCGACAAGATCGATGGCAACCAGGCGGTGCACATGGCCTCGCAGGTCGGGGCGCACGTGCCCGTACACACCACGGCCATGGGGAAAGTGTTGCTTTCCGGACGGCCCGAAACATACTGGCAGCGCTACGTGGACGCCGTGGGGCTGTATCCGCGCACGCCGTTCACCATCGTCGAGCAGGAAGGCTTTTTTGCGGAGCTGCGCCGGGTGCGCGCCAACGGTTATGCGATCGATAACCTGGAGAACGAAGAAGGAATCCGCTGCCTGGCCGCGGCGATCTTCGAGGCCGGTGGGGAGGCCAGGGCGGCCATCAGTATCAGCGGCTGGACCCTGAGTATGACCCCCGAGCGGACCGACGACCTGGCGCCGGTGCTCTTAAAGACAGCTGCGAGTATCTCCCAACGCCTGGGGTTCAGCCCTGCCAGCCCGCCGGTCACGCCGGCCCCCGAGCTCTTTCCCCGCGCCAGTTAAGCAATGCACCACCGATCTTTGAGGAGAGCTGTAAATGACACCTGAGGTCATTGCCTTCGGCGAACCTATGTTGGAATTCAATGCAGTTGAGCCCGGCTCATTGCGCGAAGTGCACGGTTATCACGCCGGCTATGGGGGCGACACGTCGAACTTCGCCATCGCCGCCAGCCGGATGGGCAGCCAGGTGGGGTATCTCTGTCGCCTGGGGGACGACGACTTCGGGCGTAATTTCCTGGACCTGTGGCAATCGGAAGGCATCGATACCCGGCATGTCGTGCTGGAAAAAGGCAGTGTCACCGGGATTTACTTCGTCGCCCGCACAGGCAGCTCGCATTCTTTTCTCTATTACCGCCAGGACTCGGCGGCCAGCCATTTTTCGTCTCGGGATATCCCGGAACAGTACCTGCGCAGCGCCAGGGTGTTCCACAGCTCGGGAATCAGCCAGGCCATCAGCAACTCAGCCTGTGACGCCGTCTTTCACGCCATCGACGTCGCCCGCCAGGCCGGGGTCCTGGTCTCCTACGATCCCAACCTGCGCCCGCGCCTGTGGGGCGTTGGCCGCGCCCGGGCCATCATCCTCGAGACCATTGGCCTGTCTGACTTCGTCTTTCCCAGTCTGGAAGATGCCCAGCTGCTCACCGGGCTGGAGGATCCCGAGGCTATTGCCGACCTGCTGCTGGCCCGCGGGCCCCAAATGGTGGCCCTCAAGCTGGGCAGTGGCGGCGTGTTGTTGGCCACGCCCCAGGGGCGGCGGGTATTCCCTGTTCATCCCGTCGAGGTGACCGATACCACCGGCGCCGGGGATACCTTTGCGGGCGCTTTCGTCAGCTGCTACCTGCAAGGCAAATCGTTGGAAGAATGCGCCCAATGGGCCAACGCGGCGGCATCATTGACCACCACCGGGTGGGGAGCGGTCAACCCAATCCCGGGCCTGGGTGCGGTGAAAAAACTGCTCGACCTGGACCTGAAAACAGTCTAGCCTGGCGTTGGGTTGTAAACAGCTCGACCATCCCGGCCGTACACCGGGATGGTCGAGCTGTGTTTATTGTGGCGTGTGTTTGAATTCAGGCGGCCACTTTCTCCGCTGCCCCTGGCATCAAGGCAATTTGCGGATCCGTGGCGTGCGCAGCATGACCCAGCGGCTGACCACCCAGGTGATCACGGCGCAGATACCGATGGCGATGCTGCTGCCCCAGTTCTGGGCCAGGGTACCGATGAGCAGGCTGCCGAAGGGAGAAAAGCCAAAGAAGGTCAAAGCATACAGGCTCATGACCCGCCCGCGGTATTCGTCATCCACACTGGTTTGCAGCAGGGTGTTGGTCATGGCCATTTGAACCATGAAGCCCACGCCCAGCAGGCAGATCAGGCCCAACGAGGGCAGCAGGTGAGGCACCCAGGCAAATACCCCCAGGACGATGGGGTAGAACAGGTTGGCGATGTTCAGCATGGCGCCGCGCTTGCCGCTGTCGCTGTACAGCGCCACCAGGAAGGCGCCTACCAGGGCGCCGACCCCCATGAAGGCGTTCAGCGCCCCGTAGCCGGTAGCCCCGGATTTCAAGAAGTCTTCGGCAAAAGCCGGCAGGATGTTGGAATAAGAAATGCCAAACACACCAAACACCGAGGCCAGCAGCAGCAGCCCCCACAGGTCCGGGTTGCGCAGCACGTACTTGATGCCGCTGGAAACCTGGTTCAGCGGGGAGCCTGAGATCGGGTTGGCCCGGTGGGGGGGCATCTTCATGGCCAGTAGCCCGGCGATGACCGCTATGTAAGATACCGCGTTGATCGTGAAGCACCAGCCCGCACCCAGGATGGCCAGGAGAATCCCGGCGATGGAGGGGCCGATGATCCTGGCGCTGTTGAACATCATCGAGTTCATGGCGATGGCGTTGGGCAGGTCCTCTTTCCCGACCATCTCGACGATGATGGCCTGCCTGGCAGGGGCGTCCACGGCATTGACCACGCCTAACAGTGCCGCCAGGAGGATAATGTGCCATTCCCGGACCAAACCGGTGAAGGTCAGCCCGGCCAGGATGAAGGCCAGGCACATGGCGGACGCCTGGGTGATCACCAACAGGGTGCGTTTGGGGAAGCGGTCGACGATCATGCCGCCCCACAGGGAGACGATCAACACCGGCAAGGCCGAGGCGAAACTGACCACACCGAGGGCGAACTCGGAATGGGTGAGCTCGTATACCAGCCAACCCTGGGCAATTACCTGCATCCAGGTCCCGGCGTTGGAGACCAGCTGACCGCCGAAATACAGCTGAAAATTACGGTGCCGCATGGCGGAAAACACTTTGGGCACCCGGGATGGTTTGATATTGGGCCGGGATAGAACGGTGGTACTCTCTTCGCTCATATTTATAAGACAACCTTAGGATAAAGATAGGATGCAATCCAAACCAGGACGGCCGCGACCAGGGACAGGACGAGCAGGTCCACGCCGACCCCGGTGACGCTGGCAGCGCCCGAGATCATCAGGGCGCGCAGCGCATCCACCTCGTAGGTCAGCGGGTTGACCCGTGAGACGACCTGCAGCCAGGCCGGCATGATGTCGATGGGATAGATGGCGTTGCTGGCAAAGAACAACGGCATGGTCATCAACTGCCCGATGCCCATGAAGCGTTCACGCGTCTTGACCAGGCAGGCGATGATCAACGAAAAGGTGGAGAACACGGCAGCTCCCAGCACCACGAACAACATCACCAGCAGCAGGTTGAGCGGGTTTACATTGAGCTGCACGCCCAACAACAGGCACAGGCCGTAGACCATCAGGGCCTGAGACAGGCTGCGTACGCCGGCCGAAAGCGCCTTACCCAGCACCAGGGCCGGTCGCGGCGTGGGGCTGGCCAGGAACTTGTGCAAGATCCCCAGGTCCCGCTCCCAGATGATGGCGATACCGTAGAAAATGGAGATGAACAGCACACTCTGCGCCAGGATGCCCGGCGCCATGTAATCGATGTAGTTCAGATCGCCGGTCGGGATGGCGTGGACGCGGGTGAAGACCTGGCCGAACACCAGCAACCACAGGGCCGGCTGGACGGCCCGTGTCACCAGCTCGGTGGGATCGTGGCGCAGTTTCCAGATCTCCATCTCGGTCACGGTGAACATTTTGGCCATGAAGCGGCGCACGGCCTGAATCCAGGGAGCGTTGTAGGTAGAATCAGCCCAGGCGTTGCGCGGTGCGACGGGAGCGTGAGGTTTCACGATAGCTTCCTCCTGATTCTAATTGGTCTCCGGTAGCCTCGATGAAGACGTCGTCCAGCGTGGCGTCGGGTTTGTCGATGGCGGCCTTTAATTCGGCCGGGGTACCACTGACCGCCAGCTGGCCATGGTGTAAAATCGCCACGCGGTTACACAAGTGCTCGGCCTCTTCCATCATGTGCGTGGTCACCAGGATGGTAGTGTTGAATTCCTGGCGCATCACCTCGATGTGTTCCCACACCGCCCGGCGGGCGGCCGGGTCCAGGCCCACGGTGGGCTCGTCCAGGAAGAGCACCGGCGGGCGGTGCAGCATGGATTGGGCGATTTCCAGGCGGCGGATCATGCCGCCCGAATAATTACGCACCAGTTTGTCGGCTGAATCTTCCAGCCCCATAAAGGCCAGGGCCGAACGGATCCGCGGACCCCGCTCGGCCCGCGGGATGTCGTACAGACGGGCAAAAACACTCAGGTTTTCGAAGCCGGTCAGGCTGCCATCGGCCGACAGCAGCTGGGGCACGTACCCGATCACCCGGCGCACTTCGCCGGGTTGGCGGACGATGTCGAAGCCGGCCACGCGGGCGGTCCCGGCGGTGGGCGGCAGAAGCGTGGTTAGCATCTTCAGGGTCGTGCTTTTTCCGGCGCCGTTGGGCCCTAGCAGGCCAAAGGCTTCTCCCGTTTCCACCTGGAAGGATAGTTCGTCGACGGCGGTCATCTGGCCAAACCGGCGGGTAAGGGATAGGGTTTCCAGGATTGTCATTCTCGCTATTTTCTTCTGGCAAGCGACCTATTGAACGAAGACTGTGCGCAAATGCTCGAAGGCGGCGTAGATCGTGGTCAGTTCTGGCTCGCTCAGGGAATCCAACCGCTGAACGATGCAGTCCTGAGTATTGCCGCGCGCCCGGTTCAGAATGGCTTCGCCCTGCTCGGTGAGGCGCAGGCTGACCCTGCGCCGGTCGACGGGGGATTCTTCGCGCGTCACCAGATCCTTGCTGAGGAGCGCCTTGATAATTGCAAAGGCGGATGGCGTGGTCAATCCCAGGACCTCGGCCAGGTCGGTCAGGGAAGCGCCCGGGTAATTGCTCAGGAAGATCAGGCTGCGAAGCTGCGGCACAGACAGTTCTCCTCCGCCTTGCCGGCGCATTTCTGCACGGATGGCCTGCATGATCACGGGAACAACTTCGAGCAGCTCCCGAGCACATTGGCGAGGTAGATCAGCTGCCATATCATTAACCTTTCTAATTATTAGATTTTCTAATTATACCCATTCCCCAAAAGCACGCCAGGACTCAATGGGGTGAAATTGTATATGCGTGGAACCGGGGAAAAGTCCTGGCCTCTTTTCCCTCGGGTTGAGAAGTTTCAATTTGCTGTAGAAATTCT
>JAAZNB010000346.1 GCA_012798515.1 Chloroflexota bacterium | reverse complement strand
GTGCGCCCGGTTTCGGCGCTGCCCTGCTGGTAGAACCCCGGGTCGGACATGGCCGCAGTGAGCTCCTGCTGCTCGGCCTCCAGGGCCTCGATGCGCGCCGGCAGTTCTTCCAGCTCACGCCGGCGCTCTTCCAGGGCGCGTCGTTCTTTATACGACAGCCGCAGCGGGGCAGAGACAGGCGCTGGGGGCGGCGCCGGCGCCCGGGCGGGTTTGGGGTCCGCCTGCCGGGCGGCCGCCTCGGCCTGGCTCTGGCGCAGCCAGTCGTCATAGCCGCCCACGTACTCGCCCACCTGCCCGCTGCCATCCAAAACCAGGGTGCTGGTCACCAGGTTGTTGAGGAAAGCACGGTCGTGGCTGACCAGCAGCAGCGTACCGTCGAACTCCAGCAGCAGGTCTTCCAGCAGTTCCAGGGTCTCGATATCCAGATCGTTGGTGGGCTCGTCCAGCACCAGAACATTGGCCGGGCGGGCAAACAGGCGCGCCAGCAGCAGGCGGTTGCGCTCCCCGCCAGACAGGGCCTGGATGGGGGCCCGCACCCGGTCGGGAGAGAAGAGGAAATCCTCCAGGTAACCCACCAGGCTGCGCGGCCTGCCGTTGATGGTAAGGGTATCGCGCCCCTGGCCAACGTTGTCCAGCACAGATTTGTCCTCGTCCAGCTGGGCGCGCAGCTGGTCGAAATAGGCGATCTCCAGGTTCGTGCCCAGGCGCACCTCTCCCTGCTGGGGCTGCAATTCCCCAATCAGCAGGCGCAGCAAGGTGGTCTTGCCGGAGCCGTTAGGACCGATGATGCCGATCTTATCCCCGCGCTGCACCACGGTGGAGAAATCCTGCAAGATAGGCCGCCCGTCGTAGGCATAGCTCACCCCTTCGGCTTCCAGGACCAGGCCGCCAGAGCGGCGCGCTTCCTGGATCTGCATGCGCACCTTGCCGGGCTGTTCGCGCCGCTCGCGGCGCAGCTCGCGCAGGCGTTTGAGCGCCCGCACGCGGCCCTCGTTGCGCGTGCGCCGCGCCTCGATGCCGCGGCGGATCCAGGCTTCTTCCTGGGCCAGCTTCTTGTCGAAAGCAGCGTTGTGTTCCTGCTCGGCGGCCAGCATGGCCTCTTTACGTTCCACAAAAGTGGGATAATCGCAGTTCCAATCGAACAGGCGGCCGCGGTCCAGCTCGACAATGCGCGTGGCCAGGCGCTGCAAGAACAGGCGGTCGTGGGTCACGAAGACCAGCGTGCCGCCCCAGCGCAGCAGGAAATCTTCCAGCCAGTTGATCGAGGCGATGTCGAGGTGGTTGGTGGGCTCGTCCAGCAGCAGCAGATCGGGGTTCCTGACCAGGCCACGGGCCAGCAGCGCCCGGCGCTTCATACCGGCCGAGAGCGTGTCGAACCGGGCGTGCGGGTCGAGCTGCATACGATCGATGACCTGCTCTACCTGGAGCTGCTGCTGCCAGGGCTCGCCGGCCCCGGGGAGGCCCGCCAGGCCACCGGCCACCAGGCCGGCCAGCGTACCGGCCAATCCCTGGGGCACTTCCTGGGGCAGGTAGGCCAGGCTGAGGTTCTGCTGCCGGGCAATGCTGCCACCGTCGGGCTGCACATCGCCATCCAGCAGCTTGAGCAGGGTCGATTTGCCCATGCCGTTGCGCCCGAGCAGGCCTACCCGCTCGCCGCGTTCAATTTGTAGATTGATATCTTCCAACAGGCGCGGCCCGCCAAAGCCCAGGCTGACCTCCTGCATGCTGATCAATGCCATACGTCCGGTTTCCTCGTGGGTGCAAATATACTACGGTTTTGGCCGGGAAACGGATGGATTTTGGCAATCAGGGCCGCTGTTGTTTGTCCCGGTTCTTTTCGTTGCGGTGTTCCTTGCGCACGGAAATGGGGCCGGTCTCGCCGCCCTCACCCTTCTCGGGCAGGAAATGGTCCCGCCAATCGTTATCCGGTGGGGTGAGGCGTTCGGCCAGCAGGCCCACGTCCACCTGAAAATCTTCCCAGTCCCCCAGGATCGACTCATCCACCGCCCCGGCCTGGTAGACGCGCTGCACCAGGCCGGCCGCCTCGACGGCCTTCAGCATGGCCAGGGTGGCGATCATCTCGCTATTGAGGGTGCGGTCCTGGCCGGCGTAGCGCTCCAGGACGGGCAGGATGGCAGCCACGCAGTCCAGGCGCGTCACCGGATGAGTCAGGCCGATGCGCTCCAGGGCGTCCACGGCGGTGACGCGCGCCCACACGCTGTGACTGCCGTCGGCCAGGTAATCGGCCAGCGCCGGGATGGCCCCCGCCCCGATCAACGCCAGGGATTCCGGCAGGTCCTCCAGGACCCATTCCCAGGAATCGTCTTCGTCGCCCCGGTCGACGCGTTCGAACAGCCCGGTCAGGGCAGGCACCGCCTGTGCGGCGCCCAACTGCCCCAGGGCGCGCCAGGCGTGCAGCGGCGCCCAGGCCTCGACGCTGCCCAAACCTACCCGGTCAAAGGCCTCGTCGGTGGCCATGCGCACCAGCTCGGGCACGTCGGCGGCGCTCAAGCCGTATTCCGCCGGGTACTCGGGCCATTCGTCCATCTGCCGCGGGTCGCCGGCGCTCAACAGGCCGGCCACCGGGTAAGTATAAGAAATTTTGGTCATTTCCGTCTTCCTTAGAAAAAATCAATCCATGCTTCACCGGGG
>JAAZNB010000345.1 GCA_012798515.1 Chloroflexota bacterium | reverse complement strand
CCTTTAAGCAGCACCAGCACCACCAGCAGCGGGGCGATGTAACGCACGATGAAGAACAGCGGGCGGATCACCCAATAGTTGTGGATCTGGCCCTGGTTGCTAAGGGCTTCCTGGAAGCGAGAGGGACCCCACACCCAGCCGGTGAATATCAAGATGAAGAGCCCACCGACCGGCAGCAGCAGGTTGGAGGTGACGTAGTCGAACAGGTCGAAGAAGGTCATACCAAACAGGTGCACGTCCGCCAGCAGGCTGCTGGACAGGGCGGCGGTGGAACCGAACGCGGCCAGCAGGACGACGGTGACCAGCGTGGCGGTGCGGCGTGACCAGTTCAGGCGGTCGACCAGGAAGGCCACCGGGACTTCCAGCAGCGACAGCATGGCGCCGGTGGCTGCAATGGCGGCCAGCAGGAAGAAGATCGCCATGAAGACGCCGCCCAGCGGCAGGGAAGCGAACACAGCCGGGATAGTGATGAACAGCAGCGAGGGCCCGGCGTCGGGCTGGAAGCCAAATGCGAACACGGCCGGGAAGATGGCCATGCCGGCCAGCAGGGAGACCAGCAAGTCGGCCAGCATGACGCGCAGCGTGGTGGCGGGGATGTTCTGGTCACTGCGGAAATAACTCCCGTAGGTGGTCATGGTGCCCATGCCGACGGACAGTTTGAAGAAGGACAATCCCATGGCCGCCAGGATGGCGGCCGGGCCGAGCGCCGAAAAGTCGGGGCGGAAGAGGAAATCCAGCCCTTGCATGGCGCCGGGCAGGGTCAGGCTGCGCATGACCAGTACCACCAGCAGCACGAACAACACAGGCATCAGCCGTTTGGTGGTATTTTCGATGCCTTTGGATACCCCCATGAGGATGATCAAGCCGATCACAACCAGCACGATCCACTGCCACAGCAGAGATTGCCAGGGGCTGCTGATCAGGCTGGCAAAGGCCTGTGAGTTGGTCGCCGGGTCGGTCGAGAGGATGGCCCCGGAAACAGCCTTAAAAATGTAGGCAAAGACCCAACCGGCTACTTCGGTGTAAAAGGCCAGGATCAAGAAGGCCGCCAGCCCTCCGGAGGCGCCGATCAGCCACCAGGGCTGCCGGCGAGGGGACAGTTTCTCGTAGGTGGTAAAGGCGTCGGCGCGGACGTGGCGACCCAGCATGATCTCGGAAATCATCACGGGCAAACCGATCAATAAAGTACTGATCAGGTAGACCACCAGGAAAGCAGCGCCGCCGTTGGCGCCGGTCATAGAAGGGAATTTCCAGATATTGCCTAAACCCACTGCGGAGCCCAATGTGGCCGCAATTACACCCAGGTTGGTGGTGAAGTGGTCACGCGATACTGATCTTTCCGTGTTACTGACAACCTCGACGGTCTTTCCAGGGACGTTTTCCATAGCTAGATATGGTTCTTCTCCTCGGTGAATGGTTTTTTTGCCAGCCGCATTGAACCAGGCTCGGGCCTGGTGGCCGTGAGCCTGATGGTGTTTTTTATCCAAATGCAGGTCTGGCTGGCAGTAAAAGACCGGCCTGGCAGCCTAGATGCCTGTGGCCGGAAACGTATTGATTATACTTCACTTCGCGTGTCCTGTCCCGGGTGATTGCGGCGATGGCCAGGGTAAACGCATCTACTCAGGCTGAGTGGTTACGAAAAATGTGATGATGCGTCTCCTGTCCTGCGGGGATGGCATGAAAAGGGCAATAGACAGTTTTACCAGCCGATCGCACAACTTCCATAAAAAAGAAACAATCGTAGTTTCACGCGAATTTTATTCAAGTCATGATTGATTGTTCCTATAATCAAAATATCTTCAGGTGGAGGTTGGATATGGCGGAATGTGAATGTCTCCCAAAGTGCCCCTTCTTCAACGATAAGATGGAAACCTTACCGGCCATTGCTAACATGTACAGGCGAATGTTCTGTAAGGGGGATAATAGCGGATGTGCTCGTTACCAGATCTTCACAACCTTGGGGCGGGATAAGGTTCCGGCAGACCTCTACCCCAATATGGTGGAGCGGGCGGATGAGCTTATCCGGCAGTACAGCCATTAGGAGAAATATCCCGTCCTGATTGCGTCATTCTTTAATCGAGATTGTGGGATTTGTGGGGCAGAGGTGCGTGTACAAATCCCACAAATCTACTTCGCCGTTGGCCAGGATCAAGTATACTTATAGCTTGATCGGTCCGGCTTTTTTTAGTTTCCTGGCCGGGCCGGCGCCGGCTGCTCAACCTCCCGGTGAGCAGCATGAAGACCTGTATTCAAGGCTCCCAATTGGAACGACGATCCAGATTGAATGTCAAGGTGAGAACGTGAACGCTGCGCGCCAGCCTGCGGTGGTACTGGTCGGCTCGCAGATGTCGGTGGGGGGCGCACAGCGGGTGCTGTTGGACCAGGCGAATTGGTTCCAGGCGCACGGGTGGCGCGTGGTGGTGGTGTTCCTGTATGACCGGGACGGTTTACAGGCCGCCTGGCAGCAGGCCGCCCCGTTTCCAATCGTCAACCTGTTGGCTCACCGCAAAGGCGGCGGTAAAATGGAAAACGCCGTGGCGCTTCTGGCCGGTTTTGGGCGTTTGCTGCGCCTCTTGTGGCGCGAACGCCCGGCCGGTGTGGAAACCTTCACCCACCACGCCAACCTGGTGGCCATTCCAGCGGCCTGGCTGGCGGGTGTTCCCCGGCGGGTGGCTACCCATCACGGGGTCATCCAGGGGTTTTCGCCGGTGCTGGAGCGGCTGCATACTCTATTGGTCAACAGTGGGATGGCTACCCGCCTGGTGGTCGTATCGCCGCTACTGCGTGAGCAGTCGGTCCAGGCCGGGGTGCAGCCCGGGCGCATCGCGGTGATCCCCAACGGCGTGGCCGTGCCCCGGATCAATCCGCAGGCCGTACAGGCGGTGCGTCACGAGCTGGGCGACGGAGATCCCCTGGTCTTGACGGTGGGGCGCCTGGTGGAGCAAAAGAGCCAGACGTTCTTCTTGCAGGCTGCCGTACACATCCTGGAGCGTTTCCCGGGAGCCGTATTTGCCCTGGCGGGGGACGGCCCGTTGCGCGCCGGCCTGGAGGCGGAGGCCCAGCGCCTGGGTATCCCCGGCCGGGTGCGTTTTCTGGGTACCCGGCAGGATACAGATGTATTGATGGCGGCGGCGGACGTGTTGGTGTTATCTTCTCGCTCGGAAGGCCTGCCGATGGTGCTGTTAGAATCGATGGCGGCCGGGACGCCGGTGGTCGCCACGCGCGTGGGCGGCGTGGGCGCCCTGGTGAAAGACGGCGAGAACGGCTTGCTGGTCCCGGCTGAGGATGTCCCTGCCCTGGCGGCGGCGGTGTGCCGGCTGCTGGAACAGCCGCAGGAGCGCCGGCGCCTGGTCGAAGCCGGCCGGCGTTGTGTGCTCGAATCCTTTACGCGTGAGCAGATGTGTTTACAATATGAGAGTCTTTTAGACCCTCGTGTGGATAGGAAGTCATCAGGAAACAAGCATGCAATCTCGTGAAAAAGTGGTCGGAACGGCCCTGCGTCTTGTGGCCAGCCTGGGGCTGGCCGGATTTGCCTGGGGGGTATACCAGGATATCCTGGTACGTTACACGCCCTCCTTCAACGCCGGGGTGCGTTTCCCTCGTTCGATGGTGGCCATCGTCCTCTTCGGGGGGCTGGTAGGGCTGGCTTCCCTGGCTTATGTGTGGTTCCCGGCTATCTTCCGCCCGCTGCAGAGCCTGCGGGCCAGGTTGGGCTGGCTGCGTTGGGCGGCTATATTGGCGGTCGCCCTGGTTACCTCGTATTTCTTCCTGTATACCAGCTGGAGTGAAGTGTTTGGCGGCGCGTACCTGCGCCTGCTGGTGTTGCTTTCCATGACGGCCCTGATGGCCTGGTTGGCCGTGGGGGAGGCGGAGCAGGCTTTCCAGTGGAACGGGCTATTGGCGGCGGGGGTGCTGTTCGGCAGCGTCTTCTCTTTCCTGGCCGCTTTGCAGGGCGTTCTGGCTTACCCCTTCTCTCTCTCCTGGTCCGAAGGGAACCGCCTGTGGGACTATTCGGTCCTGTTCGGGCGGCACCTGTACGATTATGCCGGCGGGGACATCCCGGCTTACATCGACCGGGGCAGGCAGGCCTTGTGGGGGATGCCCTTCCTGTTGCCTTCGGTCTCCATTCAGGCCGTGCGCCTGTGGAGCGCGCTGGTTTTCACCGTGCCGTATGCCCTGTTGGGGCTATTTATGTTCCGTTCAGCCGGCGAGCAGAACAAGATCGGCGAGTGGCTGTTATTAGGGTTGTGGTCCTTCCTGGTGATCAACCAGGGCCCCATCTATACCCCGCTGGTACTGGCGGCGATCCTGGTGGCGGCCACCCGGCGTATGCCGTTGTTGCCCGCTGCGCTGGTGGTGATGCTGGCCAGTTATTATGCCCGTTACTCCCGCTTTACCTGGTTCGTGGCCCCGGGGATGTGGGCGGCGATGCTCGCTTTCATCGAAACCAACCCGTATGGGGTGCGTTCCACCCTGGGACGCTGGGTACGCACCATCGTGCTGGGCCTTTCCGGATTGGTGGGCGGGTATTTCCTCTACGAGCTGGTGACCTGGCTGCAATCCCGGGCGGCGGGCGTGGCAGCGGCCCCGGCCGGCCTGGAAGCGGTGGGCGGGATGGTCGACCGGCAGCCCCTGCTGTGGGAACGCCTGTGGCCGAACGAGACCTACGCGGCAGGGATTGTCCTGGGCCTGGTCATGGCTGTGGCCCCTTTGGTCGTTTTGCTGGCCATCTTCCATCTACGCCGCTGGCGCCTGAATATATGGCAGTCGCTGGCCATGTGGGGCGCACTGGCGGCCTTCCTGGGGGTGGGGATAATCGTCAGCGTCAAGATCGGCGGCGGAAGCAATCTCCATAACGTCGATATGTTCCTGATCGGGTTGCTCTTTGCCACGGCCCTGGCCTGGGAGGCGGGCCTGAGGGATTGGGTGCTGGATGCTCGCCAGCGCCCATGGTGGGCGCTGGCCCTGGCGCTGCTGGCCGTCTTCTTCCCGGCCACGCTGGGGATGATGTCGGCTCGCCCGACGGGCTATCCCACGCAGGGCCGGGCGGCCGAAGTGCTCGAGGCTGTGCAGCAGGCAGTTGCCGATTACAACGCCCAGGGCGAGGTGCTGTTTATGGACCAACGCCAGCTGCTGACCTTTGAGGCCGTGCCGCAGGTGCCACTGGTGGCCGATTACGAGAAGAAGTGGATGATGGATGAAGCCATGGCGGAAGACGCGGCTTACTTCCAGCCTTTCTACCGGGATCTGAAGGCCCACCGCTTTACCCTGATCATCAGCGAACCGCTGTGGATCCGTTTCCAGGGCGATACCTATCACTTTGGGAATGAGAACGACGCCTGGGTGAAGTGGGTTTCCATCCCGGTGCTGTGTTACTACGAGCCGGTCGAGACTTACCTGGACGTGGGCGTGCAGCTGTTGACGCCGCGGGACGGCCTGCTGGACGATCCGACGGTAACCTGCCCTTAATAATGAATACCAATTTCCCTCGACATACGCTGTTGGTTTTTTGCTGGGTGAATCCATGACAATACTGCTGAATAATCTGGCTGAGTTGGGAGGATCGCTGCTGTGGGTAGTCCTGTGTTCCCTGGGTGGCATTGGGCTTACCTACCGCGCTTTCAAACTGCATCCCAACGAGCGACTGCTGGTTAGCTTTGGGCTGGGACTGGTGTTACAAAACTGGCTGGCCAATCTGACCTCCCAGGTGCTGCCCGTGCCCCTGTCTTTCTGGGT
>JAAZNB010000344.1 GCA_012798515.1 Chloroflexota bacterium | reverse complement strand
TGGATGGCAGGGTAGCCGTGAAAACGGCCGTGTTGGTCTCGGAAGGCAGGATCACGGCGCTGGGCGTGCGCGTGGCCGCCAGGGGCAGCTCGACCAGCAGCTCGATGCGCTGGGCCAGCCAGCGGCCGTCCTGCTGCGAGGTGAACCACACCCGCACCGGCTGGCCGGGGTTCAAGGTCGCCGCCCACTGCGTATCGCTGTTGAGCTGCACGGTGGTATTGCCCACCTTGAACTGCCCATCTTCGCCGCTTTCGACCAGGCCGGTAAAGCTGGCCGCCGGCGGTTCCCCCTGGGCCGGCAGGATGACGTCTGCCACGCGGCTGCCGTCGGACAGGATGCGTCCTTCGACCCGCACGGCTTCCCCGCTGGCCGGCTGGGCTTGCGGCGGGGCCGAAAAAGGCACGCCCGCCACGGCCCAGGTGCCCTGGTCTTGATCGACCGGGGTCAGCGTGCCCTGGGCCGAGAAGCGATAATCCGGGGCGGCGATGTCTTCCCCGGGCTCCACGGCCACGGCCTGGCCGGCCTCGATGAACACCTCGTCGCCGTTATTTTGCAGGCCCACCCGGCCGGTATCCACGGCCACGCGGGTCAAGTCCTGCGACACGAGCACGTCGAACTGCGTGCCGTGCACGCTGGCCGTGCCGGTGGGGGTGTTGACCTGGTAGAAGCTGTCAGCGCCGCGCAGCGGGACCACGTCGTGGTGGGTCTCACCGCTGCGCTGCTGGATGGAAACCTGTAAGCCCTGGCCCCACGCGCCGGAGAGGCGCGTCAGGGTCAGGTCCGTCTCGGGGCCCAGGGTAAGGCGGGTGCCTTCGTAGAAGACCAGCTCGGCTCCGGCGTTCGCGCCGGTGCGGATGCGCTCTCCCGCGCCCAGGGCGCTGTCCGCGGCGGCCGCCTGCCAGCCATCCTTGCCCGGGGCCATCAGCTGGATGTCCCCGTGGGCATTTCCCAGCCGGGCCAGGCCGGAGCCGGGCGGGCTGGTGTAACGCCAGGCCAGCAAGCCGGACAGCAGCAGCACGCCTACGACGGTCGCCAGGGTAACGGCCAGCCGGGGCAGCCAGCCTTGCAGGCTCCACCGGCGCGGTGCAGGCACGGAAGGGCGAGGCAGAGCCGGCGCAGCGCGGGCCAGGCCTTCCAGGGCCTGAAAGGCCGGGCTGCGCTCGGGCACGGGATGGGGAATATCCCGCACGGCGGTCGCCAGCTGGAGGAGGGCGAGGGTTTCCGCGTCCAGCTCGGGCAGGCCGGCCAGAACGTCGTCTAACCTTTTCCCCTGTTCCAGGCCAGACAACCCGGCTTCCAGCAGGTCATCCATTTCATCCATACGTCACCTTCCACTCCGTCAGTACGGCGCGCAGGGCCACCAGGCCGCGCCGCTGCAACCCCTTGATGGCATCTTCACTTTTTCCCATCAGGGCCGCCACTTCTGCCACCGGCATACCCACCACAATGCGCAAGATGACCGCCTCGCGCTGCTCGTTGGTCAGCTGCGCCAGGGCTTTCTTGAGCCACTCGCTGTTCAAAGCCCGTTCTGCTGCACTGTCGGGGTCCTCGCTGGATGAAGGGATATTTTCATGCAGCGCTTCCACCGGCCGGCGCCCCTGCTTGCGGTAATAATCGATGGTTAAATTTCGAGCAATTTGGAACAACCAGGCTTGCACGTTTCCATCCTGTGAACGGTATTCTGGAAGGGCGCGCATCACGCGTATAAATACCTCCGAGGTTAAATCTTCTGCGGATTGCCGGTCCCCTAAACGGTAATACAGGTAACGGAAAATTCTAACCCGGTAGAGTTCGTAAAACTGGCCAATGGCTGAGGAGTCCCCCCTGCGCGCTTGCGCCAGTATCTCTACGCTATGTGCATCCTTCATAAGGTATTCCCGAGAATCCTCGATCCTTCTACATATTTAATACGTGAGAACGGCCGGGAAGAGTCGTCCACGGCCCGGCGGGAACGTGCCTCCCGCCATAAGGATGGAAGCGGCGCAAAAAGGCCGTGCAAATGCCCTCCGGCGCCAATACCTGGGTACAATTAGGGACATGCCCCCTCGAATCCGCCTCCTTTTCCGTTGTGCGAGCGCCGGCCTGCTCTGCCTGGCCGCCGCCTGTTCGCCGCCGCCCGCCGTCGCCGCCCTCCCCAGCGCCGCGCCGGTGCAGCTCACGCCGTCCGTATCGCCCTCGCCCCTGGCCAGCGACACGCCCCTGCCGGCGACTTCCACGGCCACGGCCGTCCCGAGCGTGCCGGTGTGTTCGCCGCTGGAAGGCGTGGCCCTGGAGGAGCTGCCTGAGCACATTTCCAACCCGTACAACCCGCCGCCGCCCGGCTCGGACGACCCGCACATGGGCGTCGACCTGGCGGACATGCGCGGGGAGGAGCGCATCGCCTACGCCGGCCTGCCGGTGCACCTGGTGCTCAGCGGGCGGGTGGCCGGGGTCATCCTCGACCGCTTCCCCTATGGCAACGCCGTGCTGGTCGAGACCTCGCTGGAGGACCTGCCGGCCGGTTGGGCCGCCGCATTGCAGCTGCCCACCCCGGCGCCCACGCTGGAGACGCATTCCTCGCTCACCTGTCCCAGCGGGTACAGCCCGGCCAGTTGGGACGCCTCGCGGCGTGCCCTGTATCTATTGTACGCGCATCTGCAAGCTGCGCCCCTCGTCCAACCCGGCGAAAGCGTCGCCTGCGGCCAGGTGATCGGGGCCATCGGCGACAGCGGCAACGCCCTGGCGCCCCACCTGCATCTGGAAGCCCGCCTGGGGCCGGCCGGGGCGCAGTTCGCCAGCCTGGCTCACTACGACGACACGGCCAGCCTGGAGGAGATGGAGAATTACTGCACCTGGCGCATCAGCCAGCTATTCCAGCTGATCGACCCGTTTACCCTGCTGCAC
>JAAZNB010000343.1 GCA_012798515.1 Chloroflexota bacterium | reverse complement strand
CAATTGTTCTTGAACCTGTTCTCCAATGCCAGTGACGCCATGCCGGAAGGCGGCGAGTTGAGCATTCAGATCAAAACCATCGATCCACAAACAATCCATTTACTTATTCGTGATACAGGTGTGGGCATTCCCCCGGAAATTCTAAAAATGGTCATGGAACCTTTTTACACCACCAAACTGGAAGGAAAAGGTACCGGGTTAGGGTTGTCGATCAGCCGGCGCATCGTGGAAGAACATGGTGGAACAATGCACATCTCTAGCCAGGGCCTGGGGCACGGGGTTGAAATCAACATCACTTTACCAGCACATGCTACTCACAACGACGTTTCTGCGAGTCTCATCGACGAATAAAGAGGAGCCATGGTTAATGTCTTTCCCAGACCCATCCAGGCAGACAATCCGGCAAAAAAGGGGAGCGTCATCATCATCGATGACGAAGTTGAACTGGTTTCTGCATTAAGCGAAATGTTAACAAAACACGGGTATACCGCCCAGGGCTTTTCCAAACCCAATCAGGCGATGGAGACCATCCAAGCACGATCCTTCGACATCATGCTGGTCGACTTGATGATGCCCGAAATCGACGGGATCACCTTGATCCGGCAGGCCCACGAGCTCGACCCCAACATGATCTGTATCATGATGACCGGGCAAGGCACCGTGCAAACCGCGGTGGAGGCCATGAAAAGCGGCGCGTACGATTACATCCTCAAGCCGTTTAAACTCACCACGATCCTCACTGCGCTCAACCACTCGATGGAAGTACGCCAGCTGCGTAACGAAAACGATACGCTGCGAGAGATCGTCAATATCTACGAATTCGGCCAGATGGTAGCCTCGACGTTGGATTTTGACGTGATCCTGGAAAAAACGTCCCAGGCCATCCTGCACCAGCTCGACGCAGACGAAGTCTCCATCCTGGTCCCTTCTCCCAATGAAACGTGTTATCTAATCGCGGCCGCCTATGAACATGACCGTGTCCGGGAAATCAGGGGGCAAACGGTTGCGGTAGAAGGCAGTGTTACCGGCTGGGTGGTAAACCATCTACGGCCTCTGACCTTGCACGGAGAAATGCACGACGCGCGCTTTACGAGCACATACCCCAGGCCAGACATCCAATCAGCCTTTTCATTCCCTATGATGGCGGGGAAAAAACTGGTCGGCGTGCTGCACATCAACGATATTCATAAATATTATGAGCTCGAAGAGGCGGATCTCAAATTGCTCAGCATCATCGTCAGCATCGCCTCTTCGGCGTTGGAAAATGCACAGCTGTACGAGCAGACCGAAAAACATCTACAGCGGTTGTCGGCGCTGCGTACTATCGACCTGGCCATTACCTCCAGCCTGGACCTGCGCCTGACCCTGAATGTCCTCCTGGAACAGGTGGCCAGCCAGCTGGCCGCAGACGCGGTGGCAATCCGTCTGTTCAACAACGAGACGCACCAGCTGGAATTCGCAGCCGGGAAAGGCTTTCGCACCCATCGCCTGGAAAGTTCCCTGTCATTGGGGATGGGGTTGGCGGGTACAGCCGCCCTGGAACGGAAAGCCGTCATCCTCACAGACCTGGAAGCAGCCAAAGCCGGGCCTATGCTCAACCGGCTGGTTTCTGAAGAAGGCATCCAGGCTTATTTTGCCGCCCCGCTGTTGGCCAAAGGTAACCTGGAAGGTGTGTTAGAGGTATTGAACCGGACAACTTTTGAACCCGACGCGGAATGGCTGGATTACTTCGAAGCACTGGCAGGCCAGGCAGCCATTGCCATCAATAACGCCCGGTTGTTCGATCATTTACAGCTTTCCAACCAACAGCTCAAGGTTTCCTACGACGCTACCATCGAGGGCTGGTCTCGCGCCCTGGATCTGCGCGACCAGGAAACCGAGGGGCACACCCAGCGCGTTACCGAAATGACACTGCGACTGGCGCGTGCCATGCAAGAATTTAACGAAGAGGATATCCTGCACATCTACCGGGGGGCGTTGCTGCACGACATAGGCAAGATGGGTATACCGGATTACATTTTGCTCAAACCGGGTAAACTGAGCGAGGAAGAAACCCGGGTGATGCAAAAGCACCCCCAGTATGCTTACGATCTGCTGTATCCCATCCCCTATCTGCGCAAGTCCCTGGACATTCCGTATTACCATCACGAACGCTGGGACGGCAGTGGCTATCCCCACGGCTTGCGCGGGAACGCCATCCCACTGGCAGCACGCATCTTTGCCGTGGTGGACGTGTGGGATGCACTGCGTTCCGACCGGCCATACCGGCCTGGGTGGCCTGACGAACAGGTAGTGGAATACATCCACAACGAAGCCGGGAAATTGTTCGATCCCAACGTGGTAGAGATGTTTCTGTCGTTATTGGACAGCAGCAAACCTCAATAGTTTTTCGATCTGCGAACAGGTGTACGTAACTCATCCAGCTGATCGGCCATGAGTTGGATCAGCTTGGCGCAGATCAAGCGGATGCGCACCAGGTGGGACATTTGCTGGGTCGAGATCGGATCATCACCGATGATGATCGCAATGGTTTTCTTTTCCGCCTGGGTGATCCGTTGGTGTGCGGCGGAGAGGATCAGGGCCCGGCTCTGGCGAGACTCTGTGCTGGTTTCCAGAATCGAACCGGCCAGGGCAAAGATAGGGACCAGCTCGGTTTCGTAGTGGTTTCCCAGGTGGGACAGATGGGTGATCGCTTCGTGGATCAAACTGTTCAAATTGGTTAATTCGTAGATATCCATAACATTCGTTTTGCTACTGCTTGCGCCTGGTTCAGATCAAGGAGTGTTGGATTCCCCCAGGGTGACATTTACTTGCAGGCTACTGCCATCCCGCAACAGTTCCAGGGTGATGGAATCATTCGGGTTATAACGATAGAGGGTATTGATAAAAGAATTATCTGCATCGATTGATATTTCATCGATACGGACGATGATGTCGCCGGCCTGGACCCCGGCAATTTCAGCCGGGCTGCCCGGGACTACATTGGTCACGTAGGCGCCCCACTGCCGGCCAAGGTTATAAACCGCGGCGATGTTGGGCGTGAGCGCCTGCCAGCGGATTCCCAGGTAAGGTCGGGTGAAATAGCCCTGGGAAATGATCTGGCTGGAGACGGCTCGCACGGTGTTGACCGGGATGGCAAAGCCGAGGCCCTCAGCCACGGCCTGGTTACTGCTGCCGCGCACCACCAGGGTGTTGATACCAATCACCTCACCCGCCAGGTTGAGCAGAGGACCACCGGAATTACCCTGGTTGATGGCGGCATCGGTCTGGATCAGGTCTTCGATGGCATAACCGGCGCCGGTATCAATGGAGCGCCCGGTGGCGCTGACCACGCCCACTGTGACGGTGTTTTTGAAATCGCCCAAGGGTGATCCAATGGCAATTACAGTCTCTCCCGGATTGAGGACGTCAGAATTGCCCAGGGCAGCCACCGCCGGCACCGGACCCTCCGATTTCAACACGGCCAGGTCGGCAAATGGGTCTGTGCCCACTACGGCGGCTGCTTGTTGGCTGCCATCGTAGAGGGTCACTGTAACATTCTCCATGCCCTGGACGACGTGATTATTGGTGAGAATGTAACCATCCTGGGAAATAAACAGGCCGCTACCGCTGACTTGTTGTAAACCGGATGGGCCGGCTTCGCTGATGGCGGGCAGGTTCCCCACTACCGTGACTACCGATGGACCGACCCGCTGCACAGATTGGGTGATGGCCGTCTGGATCTCGGTCGTATTGACTTCTACGGCTATCTGAGGAGGAGCAACCTCAGCCGGAACGTCCAGAACGGGCATGTTGTCGATCTCACCGTGGAGAAAATATTGGTAGACCAATAAGCTGCCTGTCACCGCACCGATAAACCCCGCAAAACCAGCAAGTAAAAGCATCCATAGAACGGAAGAAAATCGCTTCCGCGGCATTTCTACCTCCTGTCATCTCCAGGAGTATAGCAAAGCAAGATTATATTCAGATGAATTTTACACGAATTATTCGTAAGAGCCAGGCAGGCGGGAGATCTCTTTCACATGTTTTCTTATCTTTATTCTCATATTCTTGTAATCTTGGTACGCTATAATGCCCCCAACCGGCCAATCAATGGTCTGTCATTGGGGAATTGGTTAAATTCAGCTCGTTCATGGAGATTGTGGTAATTTACTTAATGACGAAGATCAAGTACTTCATCATCCTGATCATCCCCTTCATTGCACTTATCAATCCAACCCATGTCTCTGCATCCCCCCGGGAAGCCGTTTGTGAAGCCACCCAGGATTACAGCTGGAAGAACGCCTCCACGCAGCACTTTTCTGTGCTATATACCGAAGAATACGCAGTCCTCAACACCATGCTCACTGCCGGTAGCCATGGGCGCCTCCTGGACGCGGAGTATGAACGCTTCAACGCGCTATTCGAAGAAACGCTTCCTCAGCCCGTCAGCATCCGCATCTACCCGGACCCCCAGACGTATGCCTGTCTGAACTCGGTAGCCGGCGAAGTTTCCTTGAACCTGAGCCATACCAGCAGTGGCAGCCGGGAAATTGCCTTGATCGGCAACAACATTCTGGCGAACATGCCTTTCTGGGCGGAGCATAGTTTAAACATGATCCGTTATGACCTGGGGAGCCTGTTCGTCAAACAGGCTTCAGCCAACGCCGCGCCTCCGGGCCTGGTGTCGGCAGTGGGGCATTACCTGCAAGAGCCTGCGGTGACAATGGCCACGCTAGACCTGAACCAGAGCGATTGGCAGGCTCCGGGCAGCGACTGGCGGCAATTATGGGAAGATCCGGATACAGCACAAGATATTGGTAAACAGCTGCAAGCCACCAGTGCCGTGGCGTACGTGGTCAAAAACTACGGGTGGGATCCGTTTTTGAGTTTTTTGCAGCGCCTGCCGGCTGCGCCAGATTTCTCCCAGGCGCTGGCAGACACCTATGGAGTGCGTTTTACTGAGCTCGAAGCGGGCTGGCGCACCTATTACCCGCTCTACTTCCGGGGAGATTGGCAGTCTAATCCCCTGTATGACTACGATTTGTCGGCCTATACACAACTGATCCGCATGGAGAGATATCGGGAAGCCGGGCTGGGGTTGCAGGAAGCCATCCGCTTCCTGGAAGCAGTCCACAACGAAGGCAGCCTGCTTCAAGCCAGGGGGTTGCTGCAAGTGGCTACCCAGGGTTTGCAGGGAGACACCCTGTATGTTCAATCTCAACAGGCATTTCAGTCTGGTGATTATCTGGCTGCGTTGGGTTACCTGAACCAGGCCGAGCTGTTTTACGGCCAGACGCCTAACCGGGTGTATCACCTGGACGAATTCACCACGTACCGCAACCAGATTATCGAGGTCATCGCCCTGCACGCAGAACTGGAGCGATTGCAGACGCTGGCTAATTCCCCGTGGAATGCAGTGTGGTATTCCAGACGATTGATTGCCCTGGGGCAGCGCCTGGGCAGCCTGGGGGACGTCCAGGGTTACCAGGAGGCGCTGGCATTGGCCGAACTGGCCGAGGCACAGCTGTTGCGGGCGTATACCTATCTGACAGCGGGTATTCTGGTGGTGGTCACCGGCTTGCTGGGCTACCTTTGGGTCTGGATGCGGCGCACGCCGCCGCCGGAGGCGCAGTTATGACTCCCTTCCGGCAACTGCAACAGCAATTAAATGGGCTTCACCGGTTGGCGCGTTGGCAGCGCGGGATCCGCCTGGGATTAAGAGCCATCTGGCTGGGAGCCAGTGGGGTGCTGTTGGGGTGGGTGCTCCACACCTGGTTGGGCTGGTTACCTGACTCGTACGCCTGGGTAGGGCTGGGGTTGGCCTTGATGCTCATCCCGATCACCTCGTTTATCTTATCTCTGACCACAGCGGGAAAATGGGCCTGGAAGATGGACCGGCTGCTCGGCCTGGACGAACAGGTCAGCACAGCCTGGGAGGTCGCCCAACACCGGCGCCGGGGAGAGCTAAACGAAGCCCTGGTGCAGGATGCCGCGCAATCCCTGCCCCAAATCCGCCAACGCATGTTGCAACGGGGGTGGTATCTGCGCGGCGATCTGGCGGCAACCCTGGTTGTGTTGCTGCTGGGCGGCGTGCTGCTGGGCTCGGGCGCGCTCCAGCCTTTTGGGGCCCTGCTGGAACACGCCCCGGCCGCGGTGCCACCGGCCGCTGTCCGGCCATTGCCGCAGGCCCAGGCAGAAACCGATCCACACCAGCCGGCGCCAACCGACCAGTCCGCCCTCGAAAGCCAGCCTGCTCCGGCCGGAGAAGGTTCTGGTGAATCCGCAGCCCCTGAAGCAGGGAATGCCCCGGCGCAAAACCCGGGTAGTGGGATCGACCCACAAATTGGTTCCGCCCTACGCCAGCTGGGTAGAGAGCTAAGCCAACAGGCCGGCACGTACGCGTTGGGCCAGGCGTTGGAAAACCTGGATTTGGACGGCGCAGCCAACGCCATGGAAGGCTTGCAGGACGGGCTGGACGAATTATCTCCCGAGAGCCGCCAGCAGATGGCCGAAGCCATGCGCCAGGCGGCTGAAGCACTGGAACAGGTAGAAGGTGCACCGCCCATTGCCTCCGATTTGAACGAGGCGGCCCAATCTCTGCAAGAAGGATCGAACGATGCCGGTCAGGATCTAGGCCAGGTGGCCGAAGACCTGCGCCAGCTGGCCGGTCAGATGGGCGCCTCTCCACAGGCCGGCAGTGGCGGCGCTGAAATGGGCTCGGCCTCTGGCAACCCGGATCCGCTGCGGCGCCTGGAAAATGAAGGTGGCGACCTGAGCCTGCCATTGAATGACACGGCCGAGTCCGGCATGCTCGATCCAGCCCGGCCAGAGGGCAGTGGGGAAGGTACGGCCAGCGGTTCACTGGACGCAGCAGGTTCCGAACAGGAGAACAGCCTCCAAAACCCCCTGGTTCCCAATTCATATGCGTGGAAATGGCGAGATGTGGTTTCAGAATATTTTCAACGGTAAACAAAAACCCCGGGCGAAGGGCAAGAAACCCGGGCAACCGGGCAACCGCGTGTATCCCGGGCTGCCCGACCAGACCCTGCGACAGCTCGACCGGCTGTCGCTCAATACCGGTGCGCTGATGCTCAAAGCGCAGGGTGGCGTGCGTTCCAGCCCGCAGCGCAGGGCGTCAACCGAGTTTCTGGATCACCGCCAGTACGTTGCCGGCGACGATATCCGTTTCGTCGATTGGAAGGCCTCCGCACGGCAGGAACATGTATTCATCAAACAAGGGGAATCCCCCAAGGCTGCCATGGTGTACCTGGTGCTGGATTGCAGCGCGTCGATGGCGTGGGGGACGCCGCCCAAAGCCAGCGCGGCCCTGGCCCTGGCCCATGCCCTGGGATACCTGGCTCTGTCACAAAGCGACCGCCTGATCCTCGTTCCCGGGAGTACAAACCAGGCCCTTCCCCCGGGGCCCTTATGGGGCAAAGGCCAGGCCCCGTTATTGGGTACGTATCTCCGCCAGGTGCGCTCCGGGGGCCAGTTCCAGATAGAACATGCCGCAGCAGAAGTGCAGCAGCGCAAGCAATCGGCGGGGGGACTGGTGTTGATCCTTTCCGATCTGTTGGGAGAGGGCGACCTCGGGCGGGCGCTGGATATCCTGACGGCGCCACAAAGGAAGGTAGTGGTACTCCATCTGTTGCACCCCCAGGAACTCAGGCCGGACCTGCACGGGGATCTCGAAATGGTCGACATCGAGACCCGGCATAAAAAACGTTATACCATCACCTCCAAAGCCCTGGAGGCTTACCAGCGGCGCGTGGAGGCCTGGCAGGCGGACATCGTTCGCAACTGCCAGGAGCACAAAATCACGTATGTGCACATTCCCACCGATGCTTCGTTGGAGAAAGACGTCTTGCCCGAGCTCATCCGCGCCCAGGTGGTAATACGCCCGTGAGCTTTGCCAACCCTTTTGGGCTGTGGGGATTGTTAAGCCTGCCGGTGATCCTCGGCCTCCACTTATTGCACGAACAACACCGCCGCACCGTCGTCTCGGACCTGGCGCTGTGGGCTTTTCTGGAAACCGAAGCCTATCGCCCGCGGCTGCGCCGCCTGCCCATCACCCGCCTGCTGGTCATCGACCTGCTGGTCGGGCTGGTGTTGAGCCTGGCCTGGGCGCAACCGAGCGTCAGTGCAGCCTTTCCGGGCGCTGGCTCCAGGCAGATGGTCATCTTGTTGGATGTTTCCTCCAGCATGCGCGCCGGGGATGGGATCAGTACCCGCTTTGCCCAGGCAGTCGGGCAAATCCAGGACCTGCTGGTGGCCAGCAGACCCGGGGACGTCGCTACCGTGATCGTTTTTGGCGGAGGCGTCCGGCTGGTCGGCGACAGCCGCACAGATGGCCTGGCCCAGCTTTCCGCGCGAGTCGCAGAAATCAAGCCGGGCGAAACCGGGAGCGACCTGCCAGGGGCGCTCGCCCTGGGCAAAGCCCAGGTAGACGAGCAGCTGCCGGCAGAGTTCCATATCTTCAGTGATGGCGATTTCCCCCTGGAGGGCGACTCCAACCTGGCGGAGCTGGGATACCCACTGCACTGGCATTGGATGGGATCTTCGCCGGGCAACCAGGCGGTGATCGAACTCAATGCCACTCGCCTGGGCAATGGCTCCGTGCAGATCTTCGCCCGGATCGCGAATTTCAGCCCCGTACCTGTTTCCCGGCGGATGACGCTGCTAATCAACGGCGAGGCCAGGGACCAACCAATGTTGAACCTGCCGGCGGAGGCCAGCGTTCCGTCTGTTTGGCAGATCCCGGAAGGAGATGTGGGCCAGCCGGTCACGGCCCTGGTGCGCCTGGAGGGATCGGACCCGCTGCCCGAGGACGACCAGGCCACACTGGCCGTACAACCCCTGCGGATGGTGCGCGTGGCCCTGGTAGTGGATGACCCAGGTGCGCTGCAGCAAGCTATTCGGGCCGTGCCGGCGACCGAGCTGCGCGTGATCGCCCCGGCGGATTACGCCGCTACCCTCAGCGAGACCGGGCCGGCAGCGTTCGATTTGACCGTATTCCGGGGCTTCCTGCCGGAGCTCTGGCCAGAAGGGGCAGTGCTGGTCGCCGACCCGCCCACCCAGGGCGATTTCCCCGGGCCGCATGGGAGCGGATCCCTGGTTGCAGCCGGCCGGCGGGAAATCCCCGCCGGGGCCTTCGTGCAGGTCCCCCAACCCAACCCGATCGTGGACGGAATCGATTTCAGCGGGGTGCGTTGGGCGCGGGCCTGGGCGTTGGACAAGGCGTCCAATGGACTTACCCTTCTGCTCCAGGCTGGTGAGGCGCCGCTGATCGTATGGGGCCAGTGGGATGCTGGCCAACCCGGTCCTACCAGCCTGACCGTCTTGTTGGCCGATTTGAGCGCCGGTAACTTCACCCGCCAGGCGGCTTTCCCTATCTGGATAGCCAACCTGGTGGAGAACGCCCGCCAGAACCCTGAACAGGCGGTGATCCGTACCGGAGATGACCTATGGCTGCCTGCCCAGGACGGGAGAACCCAGGCCATCCAGGTTATTGCGCCCGGCCAGGAAGCGGCCAACCTGGTCGACGATTGGCCAGAGCAATGGACGGACACCCTGGAGCCCGGCCTGTACCGGGTCCGTATCACAGCGCTAGATGGCAGCACCAGTGAGGTTGTCACCGGTATCCTGGCCGGAGAAGAACAGGAATCGGACCTGCGGCGGCGAGACTGGACCGAGACGGCCAGCCAGGGCAGCCCGGCCGGGCTGCCCGCTCCGCAGATCCAGGAGCGCCGTATTGACCTGCTGCCCTGGCTGTTGGGTACCGCGATCTTGTTTTTGCTAGGCGAGGCATGGCTGGCATGGCGCAACTGAT
>JAAZNB010000342.1 GCA_012798515.1 Chloroflexota bacterium | reverse complement strand
TACCCCTATCGGGGCACTTTGGCAGCCCGACCGGCTGAATTTAATCGTCCCTGCCGGAGTTAAGATAAAATGGATCTATTCAGGCTGTGAAGGGGGCGGTACGGCCTCCCCCGGGAGGCTGTGAATCAGATCATTCCAACCAGAACGTAGAGGAGAAGATCCATGAGGCCCTTTACCTTGCGGTTAACCGGTTCCCTGCTCATCTTTGCCGCCTTGCTGGGGGCCGTGGTCAGCATATCCGGGCTGGTCGCCCTGTGGTCGGTGCAGTCCCAGGTGGTCAGCTCGCTGACCAGCGCCTCAGACCTGCTGGGGCGCACGCTGACGGCCACCGGCGATTTGCTCAACGTGGCCGACGCCACCCTGGCGCAGCTGGAAGGTGACGTGGACGTCCTGGAGGCCACGGTGAGCCACCTGGCCGGCACCATCGACACCACCACCGGCGTGGCGGATTCCATCGCCAGCCTGGTGGGCGACGACCTGACCGGCGTGGTGCGCGACACACAGCATTCGCTGGATTCGGTACAGTCCAGCGCCAAGCTGATCGACGACACCCTGCGGGTTATCACCGCCATCCCCTTCCTGGGGACCCGCTACCAGCCCGAGGTGCCCCTGGAGACCAGCATCGCCGAGGTCTCGGGCAGCCTGGACGACATGCCGGCCGCCTTGCGAAAGGTGGAACGCAGCCTGCGGGACGCCTCCGGCGACGCCCAGACCATGAGCGCGGACATCCAGACCCTCAGCGAGCGGGTGGCCGAGCTGAAGACCAACCTGAGCGCCGCCCGCCAGGTGATTGCCCAATATCAGGACATCCTGGGGGAGGCCCAACAAGGGGTCACAACGTTGCAGGCCAACCTGCCCGGCTGGACGCGCACCCTGGCCTGGAGTTTTTCGGCCCTGCTGGCCTGGCTGTTGATCGCCCAGGCCGGCCTGCTCACCCAGGGCCTGGAGCTGGTCTCTCGCCCGCGAGGGGTGGCGGCGCCGTCCCCACGGGACCAAAGCGCGGCATAGCCCGCTCCCTGCACAGCCCGCCCGCCATATCCCGGCCGTCCGCAGCATGGACGGCCGGTTTGTTTTCCACCCGGTAGGGGATTCCCGCCGCCCCATGGGATACATCCCCGGCTGGTCACTCCCCGGCCTATCTCGTATCGTGGAAACAATTACCAATTCCGGCATGCCTGGCCTGGAACCCCAGCCAACGAGAGGAACGCAATGAAAACACTGCAACCTTGCTCCCTACCTGCCCGGCCGCCCCGGGGCGGATCTGGCCTGCTCCTGCTCGGCGGCCTGCTGCTGGCGGCCGCCCTGTTCGTGGCCCGGCGTAGGCGCTGCCCCCGCCTGGTGCGCCGGGGAGAGGATAGCCTGGCTGGCCCCGGCGAGGTACACGTCGAGCGCAGCCCGAGTCTGCACAGCCGGCCGGCGGAGGTATACGCCGTGTGGCGCAACTTCGAGAACCGGCCGCGCTTCCTCAGCCACCTGGACCAGGTACAGGTGCGCGGCAACGGCAGCGGCCTGGCCCATTCACACTGGATCGCCCGCGGCCCCCAGGGCCTGCCGGTGGAGTGGGAGGTCGAGATGGTCGAGGACCGGGCCGGCCAGCTGATTGCCTGGCGCTCGCTGCCCGGCTCGCAGGTGGACCACAGCGGTGTGGTGGAGATCCAGGCGGCGGGTGAAGGGGCCGGGGCGCAGATTAACATTGCCCTGCAGTACGCCCCGCCCATGAGGGCTTCCGGGGCGGTGCTCGGGCGCATCTTCGGCCCGCGCCCGGAGGCCCAGCTGCACGACGACCTGCGCCGATTCAAGCGCCTGCTGGAAAGCGGGCGGCTGGCGACGGCCGGCTCGCTGCAGCCAGACTGGCCGGAGGCCGCAGATACGGTTTGAGCCGGCCGCCGCGGGTGCTCCCTGTTTCCAACTGGTCGAAAAACGCCCGCCCACCGGCGACCCGGGAGGCATTTACCCGGGCCCCCGGTAAAGCTCGGCTTGTGGATGAACCCCAGGCTGCGGACGAAGGCTTCCCCGCTGGCGGCGGTAATCAAATGATTAACAAAAAATGTGACTTTTATCCGTTTGTTAAACCAGGAAGTTGGTTCCATTGGTATAATTACTAAGATAAAAAAATTTTAAGAATGGGGAATAGGTCCTTTATGGGCGTAAAAAACTACTTAATCGACATGGACGGCGTCCTGGTCAATGGGAACGTGATGATCCCCGGCGCAGACCAGTTTATCGAGCGGCTGAAGAGCCAGGGCTCGAAATTCCTGGTATTGACCAACAATTCGCGCTATACCCCGCGCGACCTGTCCCACAACCTGCGGCTGGTGGGACTGGATATCCCACCCGAGTGGATTTTCACCTCGGCCATCGCCACGGCGCGCTTCCTGCGTCGCCAGCGGCCCAACAGCACCGCCTTCGTCATCGGCGACAGCGGCCTGACGGCGGCCATCCACGATGTGGGTTACATTATCACCGAATACAATCCTGAATACGTGGTCCTGGGCGAAACGACCAGCTACACGCTGGACGTGCTGACCAAGGCCATCCGCCTGATCCTCAACGGGTCGCGCTTCATTGCCACCAACCCCGACCCCTCCGGCCCGTCCGACCAGGGTGTGGTGCCCGGCTGCGGCGCTGTGGCGGCCATGATCCAATCGGCCACCGGCAAGGCGCCTTTCTTTATCGGCAAACCCAGCCCGCTGATGATGCGCACGGCGCTCAATTACCTGCAGGTGCATTCCGAGGACACCATCATGGTCGGCGACCGCATGGAGACCGACATGGCCGCGGGTGTGCAGAGTGGAATGGAGACCATCCTGGTGCTGTCCGGAATGACGCGCCGGGAAGACGTGGATCGTTATCCGTACGTGCCCACGCACATCTGCAACTCGGTCGCTGATATCGAGTGATCCATCCTGCGGGAGGAGCGGCCGAACGCCGCTTCTTCTCCCCAATCCTCTACAGCCTGGCGTAAAGGGGGGCCAGCCTCTCGATCGAGAGGCGCCGGCTGGCAGGGGCAGTCCACTTTCGACCGGCCGGCGCGCCAGCGGGCAGCCCGGGCGGTTTCTTTTTCCCCCAACCAAAAGCGGCGCCCCCGCGCCGCTTCTTCGATCCAATATAGGTTCTGGCCAGGGGAAAAACGCCCGGCCGGGCGTTTTTTATTCCTCGTGGCGGATGGTGAAGGCGTCGAAATCCCGCGCCACGCTCACGTTGGGGAAGACCGACTGGGCCTCTTGCAGCACCTCTTTCTCGCGGTAGCGGCGCGAGATGTGGGTGAGGATGAGCTGTCTCACCCCGGCCCGCCGGGCCAGCTCGGCCGATTGGCGGGCGGTCATGTGCGAGAAATGGCGGGCCATGTCGGCTTCCTGTTCCAGGTAGGTGGCTTCGATCACCAGGGCATCCGCGTTGCGGCACATCTCGACCAGGCTGTGGGTCTCGCCTGTGTCGCCGATGTGTACCAGGCGCGTCCCGGGGCGGAAATCGCCCAGCACCATCTCGGGTGAGATGTGGCGGCCGTCGGGCAGCTGCACGCCGCGGCCTTCTACCAGGTCGCGCCGCCACGGCCCGGGCGGAATGCCCAGCGCTTCGGCCTTCTCGGGCAGAAAGGGCCGGCGGCCCTTCTCCTGGAAGACGTAGCCGAGCGAATCGGAACCCCGGTGCACCACCGGGAAGGCCGACACGGTCAGCCCGTCCGATTCGAAGAACGGCCCGGGGCCGATGGTACGCAGGTGAATGGGCATGGGGGGCGTCACGCCGCGCAGCACCACCTTGAATAACAGGTCGTGGATGCGCTCGATGGCCGATTTTCCCCCGAAGATTTCCAGCTCTTCCATGGTTTCCCAGCGCAGCATGGTGGAGAGCAGGCCGGCCAACCCCAGGATGTGATCGAGGTGGCCGTGTGTAATCAAGATCCGGTTGAGACGCTTAAAGCCAACGCCAGATTGCAGAATCTGGCGTTGGGTTCCTTCGCCACAGTCGACCAGGAAGCGGTATTCATCGTGCTTGATCAACTGGGCCGGAAGACTGCGGCGCGCGGATGGGGCTGAGGCAGAGGTACCCAGGAAAACAATCTCGAACAATTGGGTTTCCCGTTCCTTTCGTTGGTGTATCTATTGTAGCGTAATTCGAGATTTGTTTGAAACCCTCACTCCCACCCCCAACTGGAAGGCGACGGCATGCAATACGGCATACTCAGAAGAAGCGGGTTACCCCATTGGGTGACTCGAACGACGTAATTTTACCAAACCTTGCGAGAAAGCGCCTGCCCGAAAATGGAGCCGCGCCCACTCTTTCCACGGGAGAGGCCCGGGGGAGCGGCGTTGGAGGCAGAATAGAGTAAACTGGCCGGTTGGCGAGGCGGAGTGTGTGCTCTCACTTAAATGATAAACGCCTGAGTGAGGGGGGCACCCAGACGTCTATCGACATCTATATTATCAAAATCGCCGGACTGATGCAAGGGTGATTTTTATCGTGATTCGCAAAACAGATGTCATGCCAAAACGTCTGTTTGTCATGTGCCAACGGGTAAGACTTGACAGACGAGGTGCACGGCGCCAGGGCGGGACGGTATGCGGGGGCAAGGATGTATGCGGCGGTGGGGTGGGCGCACGGCCAGCCGGTGGGGAGTGGTTCTCAGCCAGGACGAATAAGACCGGCGGAACTCGATTTACGGGTAAAAACAGCGGAGGGAAAAAAAGGTGCCCCAGGAGCGACTCGAACGCTCAACCTAGGCGTTAGGAGTGCCTTGCTCTGTCCTGTTGAGCTACTGGGGCAGGTACGCCTCAGATTATAGCATTAGTGACCCAGCAGAGCAACACCCGGGTGGCAAAAGAACACGAGCAGCCTCAACGTTTATTTTCCCGAGAAGAGTCACGACACATTCCCGCACTGAAGCAGGAGCCGTCAAAAACGGCAGGTCATCTTCACCAGGGGCTCAAGTGATTGGCCCCATTGCGGCCATACAATCTGGGGTTCGTACGCCGCATCTAACAATCGGCTGTTCTGTTTTTCGTAACGACCGAATTGTCTGAGCGTGAGGCTGCTCATGTAAATCTACTATAGCAAAATCGCGCCCGGTTTACAAGGCGTATAGGTGAATGCCAGCCAGGCTCCCGCCATCGTGCCACACCAGGGCCCTGCG
>JAAZNB010000341.1 GCA_012798515.1 Chloroflexota bacterium | reverse complement strand
CGTCTCGGCAAAGTCCAGCTGCTGCTGCAGATCGGCTTCGGAATCGGCCCCCACAACCTCAACCTTCACCCCCAGGTCTGCTGCAGCCGCTTCGTACCCGGCCTTGACCTGCTGCCAATGCTCGTTCACCAGCGTCTTCACAATGGCGCCGATGACGTACTCTTTTGAAGCTTTCTCCATGGGTCCCAGGGCTGCATTCAAGTCGTCCAGGGACATTACATCTTGCACTTCACCCGTCGCAGGGGCAGCTTCTTCTACCGTGGCTTCTTCTTCCTCGGCAGCTGCCGGTGCATCGGTGGCTACAGGAGTCTGGGGCTGGCAGCCAATGACACTGATGGCCATTGCCAGGACAAGCACCAGGTTAAAGAACCAATGCATTTTGTTCAACTTCATGGGTTTCTCCCTCCCCTAATTTGTGTACAAGGCTTGTATTGGTTAATAACGTTAGGCAGCGTAGCTTTCATCAGGGCAACATCGATAGAGTATCTTGGATAGGTGTGGGGCACTCCTTTCGTAGCATAGGGTAGGTTTACGAACGTTTCTTGGCTAACTGGTCTGCCAAAACAGCCAGGACAACCACAATACCGACAGCAACCTGCTGGGTGAAGGTGGGCACGTTCAGGATGGTCAGGCCATTGCGCAGGGTACCGATAATCAGCGCACCGATAATAGTGCCCAGGATCTTACCTTCGCCGCCCATCAGGCTGGAGCCGCCCATCACCACCGCGGCGATGGCGTTCATCTCGAAGCCAGACCCGGCGATCGGCTCGGCGGAACCCAGGCGAGCGGTGAGGATCACGCCGCCCAGGGCGCTCATGATGCCGCTGATGGCATAGATCATGACCTTGGTAAAATTGACGTTGATGCCCGACAGGTTGGCGGCTTCTTCGTTGCCGCCGATGGCAATGATCGCTTCGCCGAACTTGGTGTTATTAAAGATGAAGTAAGCAATCACCACCCCGACCAGGGCCAGGATCCACGGGCTGGGAATGCCAAACCAGTCGCCGGCGCCGAACTGCCGGAAGCTATCCGGGACGCCGATCACCGGCTTGCCATCTGTGTACAGCAAGGCCAGGCCGCGGAAGACGCTCATCCCGCCCAGGGTAGCAATGAAAGGTGGAATATTGGCCCTGGCCACCAGCCAGCCCATGACTGCGCCGCACAGGCCGCCCAGGATCAAGCCGGCCAGGATAGCCACCGGCACCGGGAATCCCATCTGCATCAAGGAAGCCGACACCACACCGGTAAAGGCCACCACCGAACCGACCGAAAGGTCGATGCCTGCCGAGGCGATGACGAAGGTCATGCCGATGGCGATGATGGCATTGGTCGAAGATTGCTCGGCAATATTCAACAGGTTGCGTTCCGAAAGGAATTTCGGTTCGAAGATGGTGAATATGACAACCATCACAACCAGGGCCATTAACACACCAAACTGCCAAAGAAAATTGAAATCGATCGCCTTGCCCCGGGTTGGCGTTCCTTCATCGTGTTTTCCTTCTTCGGGCGGGCACGCGAAATCTTTTTCCATCATTCCAACATCCTCCCAGACTTGTTGTATTGAAACTCGGTCGTCAGACCCGAGGCATAATGCAGCAATTCTTCTTCACAGGTAGACAGCGGGTCGAATTCGCCCATGACTTCGCCTTCGTGCATCACCATGATGCGGTCACTGATGCCGATCAGCTCGGGCATTTCCGAAGAGATGAGGATCACGCAGGCGCCGGTCTTGACCAGCTCGTTGATCAGCTCGCGCACCTCCAGCTTGGCGCCCACATCGATGCCGCGCGTAGGCTCGTCGAAGATCAAGATCTTGGCCTGGGTGGCCAGCCACTTGGCCAGCACCACCTTTTGCTGGTTGCCGCCGCTGAGATATTTCACGGTCTGGTTCAACGAGGGCGTTTTGATCGACAGGCGCTGGACGTACTCGTTGGCGATCTGGCTCCGCTGGCGCATATTGATGACCCCGGCGCGGGTGATCTTGTCCAGGATGGTGAGGGTCATATTCTTGTTGACCGGCATGCCCAGCACCAGGCCCTGGCCTTTGCGATCCTCGGTGACGAAACCGATCTTATTGTGGATGGCGTCCTTGGCCGAGCGGATCTTGACCGGCTTGTCGTCGATACAAATTTCTCCGCCTTCGATGGCGTCGGCGCCAAAGATGGCCCGCACCAGCTCGGTACGGCCGGCGCCCACCAGGCCGCAAATCCCGAAGATTTCACCCCAGCGAGCTTTGAAGGAGACGTCTTTGACGCGGCGGTTCTTGGTGCTGAGGTTCTTGACCTCCAGGGCATTCTTTTGGGCGGTCACACAGGTGAAACCGGAAACCTCGGCCGTCTCACAGAAACCCAGTTTGCGCATCTGGGCAGCGTGCGAGCCGGCTTTGCCTTCCACAATGGCCACTTTGCTGCCCGGGGGAATCTTTTGCTGGGCCAGGTAGCGAGCGGCCAGCGACCCGACCGTGCGCTGGTCGGCGGAGATGAAGGCCGTCACCGGGGTCTCCAGCACCTGGGCGTCGTCGACGTTGATGATGGGGATCTTACGCTCGGAGAAGCTGATCAAAGCCGGGGTCAGGTTCTGGCTGGTCATGGGCGAGACGCACAACGCATCGATGCCCTCGTCGAGCAAGCCCTGAGCCACTTCCAGCTGTTGTTCCAGGTCTGATTCCGAATCGGCGTTGACGATTTTGAGTGTGACGCCGTAATGCCGCGCCGCAGCTTCGTAGCCAGCGCACATCAAGCGCCAATGCTCGTTGCGGAAGGTCTTGAGGATGACGCCGATCGTGTAACTGCGGGAGGGCATGGGCAACGGCCCCAGCTCGTCTTCACAGGTACTGAAAGAAACCTTGCCGCGCACCGATCCGACTTTGCTATCCGGATAGTAGTAGTTGATGTTGTTGGGAGTCAACAGCGCCGTGGGCCAGTCGATGCGCTTGGGTAGCTTGTCGCCTTCCAGGGCGCGAATGGCCAGCTCCAGGCCGATCCAGCCGTAGTCGTAGGGGAAGGTGGCGATGGTGGCGGCCAGCTTGCCCTGGCGGATCATGTCCATGGCGCCGGTGGTGCCGTCTGTGCCGATGACCATTACCTGGCCGGCTTTGCCCAGCTCTTGCAAGGCTTCCAGGGTGCCCAGGGCCATGGTGTCGTTGGTAGCGTAGATACCTTTGACGTCCGGGTGATCTTCGAGGATCTTGGTGGTCAACTGTTTGGCCAGCAGCTGGCTCCATTCAGCCGAACCGGGGCGTTCACGGTAGAAGAAACGCTTCAGCTCACGCCCGACCATCATGCACACCAGGTCGTCCAGGGTGATATCCTTGACGTCTACCGTATCCACGTTGTGACCGTCTCGCAGCACGGTGACACGATCGGCCAGGTCAAAGATCTCTTCCAAACGATGCGAGATGTAAATGACTGCCACGCCGCGTTCTTTCAACGAAGCAATCACGCCATACAGGGTCTCGATCTCGCGCTCGGTCAGGGAAGAGGTAGGCTCATCCATGACGATGATGTTCGAGTCGATGGACAGGGCCTTGGCAATCTCGATCATCTGCTGCTGGGCCACGCTCAAGCGGCTCACCGGTACGTTGATGTCGATATCCACGCACAGGTTGTCGAGCATCTGCCTGGCCAGCTGTTTGCGGGTCTTCTTGTTCAAGACGCCGAACTTGCTGGCGCCCGAGTTGATGCCCAGAAAGATGTTCTGGGCTGCGTTCATCTGCTGCACCAGGTTGAGCTCCTGGTGGATGATGCTGATACCTGCCATGCGAGCCTGGTTAGAATTCGCGAAGTGGACCGGCTTGCCATTCAAAATGACCTCGCCTTTGTCCAGGGTGTAGCTGCCCGAAAGGATCTTCATCAGCGTCGATTTCCCGGCGCCATTTTCACCAATCAAAGCATGTACCTCACCCGCCCGTAAATCAAAACTGACGTCTTCGAGTGCTTTCACACCAGGGAAACTTTTATCAACATGCCGAATTTCCAATATATTGGGAGCATTCATGTCGAGATATAAATTTCCTTTCTTAATCGGCTGTATCCAGGCGATCCAACTCGGCTGCCAGATCTTCAGAAATGATCAGCGATTTGATGATGCCCATTTTCAACGCGCCTAAAAAGGCGAGCGCTTTCTCCGGCTCAGCGCCAACCGCCAAAACGTCTTTCATGGCACACAGGTTTTCTAAAGGAACCGCAATGGTCTTGGCCTGGTTCCAACTCTCAATCGGCACACCTTTCTCGTTAAAGAATTGGGCGCAGGTTTCACCTGCCGCACCCTCGACAAGGAGCTGGCGCACGTCTTCTTCCTCGATCCGGCCGCTCCCACTGACGTATTCACCGGTGCCCCTGGTTTGCAAAGATACCGCCGCGATGCCGATGCAAGCTATGTCGGCCCGTTTGCCCTCTTCCAGGGCGTGCGAAATAGACGCTTCGCGCAACAGCGCCTGGCGAGCGATCTCGTCTTTCACAAAAGCTGGGGCAAACAGCGACTTGGCCTGGGCATTCCAACGGATGGCCATCTCCCGCGCCACTTCACTGGCGCTGATGGCGTTCTGGCCGACCCACCCCCCCATCAGAGGGATAATTTTCAGATCTTCACGCACGCCGGGGCGCAATTGCTTGGCAATCGACAGCACCGTACGCCCGCCGGCGACGCCCAGAATACCGCGGCCTGGAACGTTACGATCCAGGTAAGCCGCCGCAACCTGGGCCACCAGCTGGATGGCTTCGTTGATGTCGGTGCGAGAAGGGGTAATGGCTACAAAACTCAACCGGAAACGCTCGCGCAAGGCAGACTCCAAAAAACCTGCGCGTTCGGGTGGCGGCACAACGATGGTGCGGATATAACCCCGCTCGCGGGCCTCTTTAAGCGCCCGCGAAATCGTCGCCCGTGACACACCCAGCCGGTTGGCGATGTCTTCCTGGTCCAGATTCTGTTCGTAGTGCATCCGTGCAATTTCAACAACTTGTTGAATTTTCACAATGGTACCCCGGTCAGATTGAGATCAAGGTGCAGCGAAGCAGAAAACTACTCAAACACAGTCGTACTGGATTACTAGGTTTTATTGCTCGTTTGGAACGATAAGGGAAATCTGATGCAAAAATTTACATACGTGTAATTATTTACATCTTATCACCGGCAAAAAACACTGTCAACGAATCTAAAACGAACAGGAAGTAATGCAGACAAAAACAGGAGTGTTGTCATTTTTTTAACACCCGGTTAACGTTACAACCATCACCCCATCTGGGCGCGATGGCCCCTGAAAAGGCTTTCATCCGGCCAGATTCCCGGCCGGCCAGCTTAAAAGATAGCCTTGCGGCCTTTGCCCGAGGCATTCCTCCGGGTGGTAGGCCCGTTTTATCCAACAAAATGGCGGGAGACGGCTCGCTTTTGATTAATTGCGCCCCCGCCTCTATGCCAGACGTTACCCCGGCAGAAAAGGGCGATATCGAGGGCCCGGTCGACGGTCTTGCCGCGAGCCTGGGGATCACAGGCTACGAGTTCGAGGCCCGGGATCTCACCACCGATGCCGCCTGGGACGATGTATACGCCTTCTACAACCAACAAGCCGCCGGCGTGGTCGCCATCTTGGGTATCTCCAACGCTAGAGAATGATTCGTTCCGGCCTGGGGGCCGAGAGGTTAAATACCACCGCCCTCCCAGGCTATGCGCACTAGGGAGAGCGGTGGTGTAACACACAAGTGGGTTTATTTTTAGCTATCGCAGGCCAGCGATTGATATAATTCAGCGAAGGGATATACAATCAGTGGTATACCCCAGCGGGTCGAGCTGTTCCAGCCAGACAGCCAAAAGAAGGTAGAAGGAGAGCAGGGCCTGTGAATACCTACATGACCAAAGATCGATTCATTGAGATGATGCGCACCGAACGCGCTTACTGGGAATCGCTGATCACCAAGCTGGAAAACGATCAGATGACCGAGCCGGGCGTCGAAGGCGTCTGGTCCGTCCTGGACGTAGTCATCCACGTGACTGCTTACGAGCGCTGGCTGGTCGAATGGCTGGAGGCGGCCTCACGCGGTGAACTGCCGCCCCCCTCGGATATGGACATTCCCAACGTAGACGAGCGCAACGCCGCCATCCTGGCCAAACACCGGGGGATGAAGGTTCACGAGGCCTGGATCGAATCGCAGGACGTGTTTGAAAAGCTGATCGAGCGGATCGAGGCGCTGCACGAGAAAGACCTGACCGATACCATGCGCACCAGCTGGTTCGTCACGCCCTATTGGAAAGAGAACAAGCCCTTATGGCAATGCATCGCCGGCGACTCTTACGAGCACTATCACCAGCACCTGCCTGCCATCCGCACCTGGCTGGCCAACCTGTGGACCGGCCGCTAAAACGCCGCCTGCTCTTTTTGAAGTGTGCGGCTTCCTCAATAATCTTCAGATAGATACTGTTTATTCCCCGCCCAGGGTCTCGGCCAGGTATTTATCCCGGTTGGCCAGGCGGGCGTTTTTGCCGCTGCTGGTCTTGACCAGCCAATGCGGGCCGACCAGGTAGACCTGGCGCAGGGCCACCGCCGAGCCACGGGTTACGTTCTGGCGGATGCCGGCCACAATCTGCTCGCGCTCTCCGGCGTCCGGGCTGTCGACCTCGGCGACGATGACCACGTCCTCCGTCCCGGCCGCCTCGTCGAAGACGCCAAAAGCCGACACCCGCCCGGGATGCACCCCAGGGGTGAGCATGGCCAGTTCTTCCAGGTCTTGAGGGTAGACGTTCTTGCCCCCCACGATGATCAGGTCCTTTTTACGCCCCGAGACGTACAGCTCGCCCTCCGCCCGGTAACCGAAATCGCCAGTCAGGAACCAGCCGTCCCGGAAAGAACCGGCGGTGACGTCTGGCCGGTGATAATACTCGCTGAGCATGCAGTCGCTCCGGATGGCAATCTCGCCGACCCGGCGGTCCGGCAGATCATCCCCCTGGGGGTCCAACACGCGCACTGCAACGCCGCTCACCGGGCGACCGTTGGAGAGCATGTTGAGGGCCGGCCGCCCCGGGGCCGCCGGGCGGGCCTGGCGTTCGACCTGAAAGGCCTCCCGGTCGATCTCGTCCACCTGCAAGGGGGCCTCGATGCCACCCTGGGTGACGGCAAACACATTCTCGGCCATGGCATAACAGGTAGCCAGGGCCCCCGGGCGCAGACCATACGGCCGGAAGCGTTCCAGGAAGGCCACGTGGCTGGCGTGGCGCACCGGCTCGGAACAGTTGATCACGGCCCGCCAGGATGACAGGTCTACGCCCTCCAGGTGGCGGTCACGGATCTTCTGGGCGCAGAAGTTGAAGGCAAAATTGGGCATCCAGGAGAGCGTCCCCCGATATTGGGACACGGCCTGCAGCAGGCGGTAAGGCGCCCGCACCCAATCGAAGGGCGACATGAGCACCAGGGGCACGCCGCGTAGCAGCGGCATGAGAAAGCCGGCGATGAGGCCCATGTCGTGATACAGGGGCAGCCAGCTCACGATCACATCGTTCTCGTCCAGGTGCAACGCCTGGCTGTAATGCGCCAGCTGGTTGAACACCGCCTGGTGGGAGAGCGCCACGCCCTTTTGTAAACCGGTCGTTCCGGAGGAATGCTGGAGTAAAACGATGTCCTCCGGCGCACGCTGCAGCCCGCCCAGGCGGGCATAATCCGGCGCACGCCCCGGGCCGGCTCGCTCGGGCAGCAGCACAGCGCGCACAGAATCATCCGGCCGGAGGGCGGCGCGGACCTCGTCTGCGAACTCACCATAAGTACAGATGGCCGCCGGTTGGGTGATGGATACCAGGGAGGCCAGCTCGGCGCGGTAACGCTCGGGCAGCAGCTTTTCGGTCAGGAAAGGCATCACCGAGGGGATGGCGCCGTGCAGGATGGCGCCAAAATAAGCATAGACCAGGTCGATGCCGTGCTGCAGGATTAAAACCACCACCTCTCCGGGACGGATCCCGGCCTCCTCCAGCTGTGCGGCGCAGGCTGCGGCTCCCTGGAGCAGCTGGCGATAGGTCAACGGACGGTCGGGCTGCCCGCTGTGTTGCAGGGTCAACGCTACCCGGTCCGGGTGCTGGCGCTCGTGATCGCTGAGAACCTGGGCAAAGGTGGACATGCTCAGTTCTGGCGGCCGAGAATCAGGGCAGCCAGCTGTTCCAGGGTATCGAACGTGTCTGCGTTGAGCTCGGAATCGTCGATCTGCACCCCAAACGTATCCTCGACAAACAGGGCCAGGTCTACCAGGTGGAACGAATCGATCACCCCACTGGTGATCAAGGGCTCATCTGCCTTCAAATGCCGGGAAGGCTGTTTCAACATCTGGGTAACGATGTACTCTTCCAGTTTCGAGATGGTTTCGTCGTTCAATGCTATGCCTCTTCGCCAAGAATTCTTCGCCTGCCAGGCCGCCGGAGCGTCCATGACAGGCCGGGCAACCCATCAAGTTTATCATAACCCATCCCCGGCGCCGCCAGACTGCCCGGGGGAACCCCGCTCCGGTTGGGGGCGGTAGATGGACGTAGGTGGGCCAAACCGGGTCCGCAGATCCCGCAGGGCCGGCCCAAAGCTGGCCTCCAGCACGTCACGATGCTTAAGCAGCATCTCAGCGATGTACAGGTCGTGCTTGATCTGCTCGGTAATCGGCATGACGATCCCCAGGTGAGACGACCAGGCCGCCCGGCTGTCCTTGCCCATCGAGACCACCCCGGCTACGATCTCATGCCCGTCGATGCTGACGATCATCCAGCGCCCGCCGTATTCCTGGGTGATCTCCTCGGCGCCCGGCTCGTGAGAATAGACGCGGGCAAAGGGAAAATCCGGGTTGCCATAAGCTACCACCGCGATGGCCACCCCCCGCCCGGCGGCCTCTTGCAGGGCCTCACGGATCTCAGGGGCGTCTTCTTCCCAGACCTGCAGCAGAATCTGCTGCCCGGCGCGGTGGATGACCTCGCGGATGCGGTAGAGAATCTCTTCCCGGCCGCGAATATCCCAGATCAGGTCGTTGGGCATCTTCTGATCGACGAAATGCTCCAGGCCACGCTCCGCGGCGGAGAACTGCTCGGCCACCACCCGGCGGCGCGACTCGATCATCTCCTGGGGAGGCCTGGGAGCGTACTGGATGGGCTCGCCATAGCTGACCAGCACGTCCCCTCGCTCGGCCAGGCTGCCCAACACCTCGTAGATCTTGGAGCGCGGCACGCCGGAAATGCGCGCCACGGCATACCCCGTCAACGGCGACTGGCGCAGCAAGGCCAGGTACGTCTTGGCCTCGTATTCGGTGAAACCCAGGTCGGTCAACAATCCGGGCAGGTCCTCGTTCATGCTCTTATTCTACCCTGGAGGATTGACAACGGCAAGAACAGATGCTACTATGGTAGCTGCGTAGCTACTATAGTAGCTACTATAGAGGCGCCTTTCCGGCGCATATTGAATACAAGTAAACGGCTCAGAGAGCAGGCAGAGTCGTTACCAAGGATAATCCAATGGATCCTGAAAGCCATACCTCCACCCCCGCGCCCTCCGCCGGGGAAACCCAAACGGCCATCTCCCGCCCAAACAACCGGCGGAATGCCGTCCTGGCCGTGCTGGCGGCGGCCCTGTTATGGAGCACTTCTTACGTGGTAACCAAGGTCGGGGTGAGCGACGTGCCACCCCTCACCTTCGGGGTGCTGCGCTTTACCTTCGCCTCTCTGCTGGTCGCCGTGCTGGCGCTGGCCCGGCGGCAGGTCCAACCCGTCCCACCCAAGGACCTCTTGCGCCTGGCGGCCGGCGGACTGCTGGGCATCACGGCCTATTTCGCGCTCCAGAACCTGGGGATGCAACGCACATCGGCATCAGAGGCCACTCTGCTGGTGGCTTCCTTTCCGGCCATCACCATGCTGATGGAGGTGATCTTCCTGAAGCGGCGCGTTCCTCTGCTGCGCTTCGCCGGGGCAGGGATCGCTTTCCTGGGGATCTTCCTGGTCATCCAACAGACAGAGAACGGCGGCGGGACCCAGCGCCTGCAAGGCGACCTGCTCCTGCTGGCCACAGGCGTCGCCTGGGCGTTGTACAACTTTGCCACCCAAAACGTGGTACAGCGTTACACCACCTTTACGGTGATCTTCTGGCAAACCCTGTTTGGCAGCCTGTTTTTCCTGCCCCTGGCGCTCCTGGAAGCCGGTTCCTGGCAGCCGCTGAGTGCTTCCGGGTTGTGGGGCGCACTGTACCTGGGCATCTTTTGCTCGGTGGCGGCTTTTCTACTCTATGGTTTTGGGTTGAAGAGCCTGAACCCGGGTGCCGCGGTCAGCCTGCTGAACCTGGTGCCGGTGTTTGGCCTGCTCCTGGCCGTCATCGGGCTGCACGAAGCGGTGACCGGGCTGCAACTGCTGGGCGGAGCCGTGGTGATCGGCGGCGTCACCTTGAGCGTTCAGGAAAGACCTCCAACAGACACGCAGCCCGCCGGCAACCGCAAAGCCGGAAGATGAATACCGGTACCTGCCCCATCTGCGGGTAAGCGACCTTTGAGCCTTACCCACACAATTTTAGAATACTTTCGAATCAAGAGGGAACAATGCTTACGGACACTACCCACCCTGGAACAATGTCTTCCCTGCGCTGCGTCATCATCGTCGACCAGGGCCTGCCGGTGGGGCGCTGCGCCAACGCGGCCGCGGTCATCGCCCTGACCATCGGGCAACGCCATCCCTACCTGGTCGGAGAGCCCCTGCAGGACGCCTCCGGGTTCGACCACCCGGGTTTGATTCCTATCGGGATCACCATCCTGGCCGCTCCCCAGGCAGAACTGACCGCCATCCGCCAGAAGGGGTTCGAAGCCGGGTGTGACGTGATCGATTTTCCGGTCGAAGGACAGGAGACCACCGATTACCAGGCTTTCCGTTCCGCTGTTGCGGTCATCGAGCCGGCCCAGCAGCGCTACAGCGGCGTGGCCCTGGTTGGGGCCAAGAAGAGCGTGCGAAAAATCGTCGGCCACCTGCCTTTACTGAAGTGATCTGCGGGACTCCCGCTCCGCTCAGTGTTGTTTGGTACCTTGATCGGCGCCTTTTTCGACCATACGCACGGCGTGCACGTCGACGTAACTGGCGTACAGTTCTGAAATCTCATTGTTCTTATTCATCTTCAGAGAGACCCGCTTACGGTGAGCCGGGATGGTCGGTTTGACTTCCCTGGCCGGCAGGCCGACAGGGAGCGCCGTTTCTTCGAACGTTTCTTCGCAATCGGGGTCGGTGTTAAGGACCTGGGTCACTTTGCACAACACCGAACGAAACCTGGCAATCCATTTCGATTTTAAACGGACAAGTAAAGGCTCTTGCTTCTGTGTAGTCATCAGAGAACCTCACCGGTGAATGGCGTGTTTACGCGTTTTTTACGTCGTTAACGCGTAGGCAGGCCGTCAAAGCTATCGAGCAGCCTAGAAATTATATCGACCAAACCCGGTCAGGCTGAAGAGATTGCGACTTAACGGTTTTGTGAGTTGACGCTGTGCCAGGCCACATCCAGGACCTGAAGGGCGGTCAGGTTCCGTACCGGCCAGGCGCGCCGCATATTTTGCTCATCCTCGAAATGATTGGGGCTCCAGGTGAGGTGGGCGCCATCTTCCTGCAAACCCTGGTCCGGCAGGTCCTGCGCCGCCGCCCAAAAATTCCACAGCGGCAGCTCATATTCCTGGGCCAGGGCCGCAATGGTGGCGTTGATCTGGTTGTCGCCTTCCACGTTGTCCGCTTTGGTAGCCAGGATGGGCAACACGCCCTGCTGGATGGAGTACTCGATGACCAGGCGCATGTTGGCCTCGAATTTCTCCGGGCGCGAGGCATCGTTGGTGCCCAGGGTGATGAGCGCCATGCTCGGCCGGTGGATGCGATACTCACAGGCCAGGGGGGATTCGTCCTGCTGGCATTTCTCTTGGTCGGCCCACAGGGAGGTCATCAGAGAGGCCGCGGTAAAACCCCGGTTGGCCGCCAGGCTGAGGCGGCCGAAGGATCCATGGTAGTAATCGATCACTTCCTGCAGCTGGCCGTAATCGCCCAGGGAATACAGGTCTTCTTCCTGGTCGAAGTCCCACAGATACCAGGTTGTCTGGCTCTCGCAGTCGCCCACTTTGGAAAAGGCATCCGGGCGGTTGCCCATCTCCAGGCCCCGCTGGTAGATCTCCAACGCCCGCTCGCTGAATGAAGTAGGCACTACAGGCAGGTCTTCCCAGGAGACGGCCGCCGGTGCGGTAGGGCTACTGGTTTTTCCCTGAGACGGCCTGGCCGTCTGCGAAGGAGCCGGTGTGGATTGGGGTGGCGCCGGGGTAGCCGTAGCCGAGGGAACGATTGCCTGGCTCGTGACAGCAGCCGGTGTAGCCGAGGGCGTCACCGGCACAGGCGGGGCTGCGCAGGCCAGGAGCAGCAGCGATAGAAAGACCATGCCCCCACCGGCCAGGACGATTTTACGCAAGGTCATGCTCAAGGCGTTCTCCTCCAAACGATGCGAACTTCTCTTCACCCCGCCGGGCGGCAGGCCTGCTCGACGATGGTTTCCATGATGCGCTGGGCCAGCCGGGCAGAACCATGGGGGGTGAGGTGGATGGCGCTGTTGGTGAACTCACTCTCCGGCAGCAGCTGCCACAGATCCTGGTACTGCCAGCCCTGTTCACGAACGTGACGGCGCAGGAGCTGGCGGTATTGGTCGTAAGCCCAACGCGGGTAAAAGAAATTATAGCGGATATCGCTGTTTTGCCCGGAACTGACCAGCATGGGCTCGTTGACCAGCAGGATAGGTGTCTCCCCCGCGGCGCGAAAACCGGCATCCAGGACGTCGAACGCCAGCTGGTCCATGGGCAGGTCCGGCGGCTGCCAGCCATTGTAAGCGAGGTCGTCTGCCTCGAAGTCACGCTGCACCGGCGGGTAATTCTGAGGATAGACCTGGTCGATACCCGTCGCCGACCACAAGGGCGCGTAGAGCTGCAAGCGCACCAGGTCGGCCAGGGAACGCCGGCTGCCGGCCAGGGTACGCTCCCACCAGGATGGCCAGTGCAGGGCAGGGTCACCAGCCCCCAGCTCCAGGCCGTACGCTGAGACCAGCCCGGCCACGCGCTGCGGCTGGTTGGCCACGATCGGTGAAGTGAGCTGCCTGGCAAGCGGGAAGGACTCCAGGGTGGTTAGCCAGACAATGGCATCCGGCTTGTAACGCATGGCCTCGTCCAGGATCATCAGGTCCTTGGTCAGCGAGAGGGTCGGGTACCCCAGGTTATAGGCGTGTACCGGACGGCCATCGCAGGTCATCAGGTGGGCAGCGTTGATCTGCCCGGCCAGGGTGTCCTGGGGCTCGAGCAGGGTACCCCACACCGAAGAATCTCCCAGCAGGAACAGGCGGTACTCATCCGAGGGTGCGGCGCTGACCACGTGGGATGCAAACATGGCTTCCAGGTTATACAGGCTCAGGTTATATGATTGCTGGGGATCTTCGCCAAAAGGAAAACGCTCCCGGCCGGGGAACAGGGTATTGTAAGCCGAGATCCGCCCCAGCCAGGGCAGCGGGTACACGGCCGCAAACAGCACGTTCAGCACGACCAGCAGAAGCGCGGCCTTGAGGATGACGTTGCGTAAGAATTTTGCCTCGGGCAAAATGACCTTCCTCAACCAGTGGGCAGCCGCTTACCGGCCGCCCAATAACGTGACCAGCACATGCCAGGAAAGCGCCGGGTCGGGCAGGGCAAACCATACCCACCCCAGGGCCACGAAATGAAAAGTCAGCAGCGCCCCCAGGACAGGTAACGCCCGCTGCCAGAACGGCCGGGTGGCCCACCCCGGTAGGCGTGGCCGCACCCAATCGGACCAGCGGTTCTGGACAAACATCCCCAGGCCGTGCCACAAGCCCCACAAGATAAAGTTGAACGTAATTCCATGCCACAATCCGATCAACAACATGGTAGCCATCTGGGTGACAAAGATGACTGCGACCGGCGGCCACGGGTGCTCGCCGCGGCGTAAAGCGCGGGTTACGGGATTAAAGAAATACGCCCGGAACCACTGGGTGAGGGTCATGTGCCAGTTGTTCCAGAACTGGGTCAGGTTGGGGCGCAGGTAAGGCCGGTTGAAATTCTCCGGTAGTTTGATGCCCAGCAGGCGGGCCATGCCGATGGCGATGTCGGTATAGCCGCTGAAATCCAGGTAGATCTGCAAGGCATAGGCATACACCCACAGCCACATCCAGCCAGTGGATTGCGTCTGCTGGGCGTTGGCGCTGTTCAAGGCAATCAGGGCCAGGCTGTCCGCCAGGACGAACTTTTTGAACAAGCCCAACACCAGGCGGCGTCCACCCTCCATGAAATCACCGGCCGCCGCCGGCGGCTCAGCACGCAGGTCCTTGACGAAACGCTCCAGGCGGTCGATCGGGCCGGCGGTGAAGGCCGGAAAGAATACAGCATACACCAGGTACTCGGGCAAGGAAACGACCGGCAGGCGCCCGCTCTGCCGGTCCCGGAAGGTGTGAATGAGGCGAAATGCCAGGTAGGAGAAACCCAGCCAGCGCACGTCCAGGGGTGTGGCCAGCGCCGGGTTTTGGCCAACCAGGTCACGCAGGGTCGCAGCTGCACCCTGCGCCAGGGAAGGCTGCTTGAGCACCACCAACAAGACAATCAATCCCAGCGTGCCCAGGGAAAGTAGAATGCGACCCGGGCGGGTGTAGCGCCCCAGCAGTACGGCCAGCACTGCCAGGCCCAACAACACAGGCGCTACCGCGGCGAACTGTGGCGGTCGTGACGGGGTAAGGATTCCGGTCTGGCTGAGGTAGCGCGTCAACGCCACCCCGCACACCAGGGCCAACAAAACCAGGCCGGCCCACAGGTTGCGGCGTTCCCGCCGCGCTTCGGGAGGGGTTACCAAAATCCAACCCAGGAGGACCAACGCCAGAGTGGCCGTCGGCAGCCAAAAATCCAGGTTACGCACCGGCATGGACGGCTGCATCCAATACACGGCCAACACGCTGGTAACCATCAGTACCCATAGGCGGGTACGCCGGTACCATGCCAGGCGCAACACCAGCGCCAGACCGCTAAACAGAAGGATAGCTTGCAGGGTCATCTAGAAGCCCTGGTAGATCCACAGCGGAGCGCTGTCGGCAGTGAAGATCAGCAGGGCGATCACGATCAGGCACAATACCAGGGCCCAAACGTTCTCACGCGAAAGCAGGCGGCGCAGGCCTTTTAATGGTAACCGCAAACGCGCCATTCTCCCTCTTCCTGGCTCACCTGGTAGGTACGCCCGGCCAGATCCAGCTCTTGCTGCTCATTGTTGTAGGTAGCCACGATCTTACCCGTGCATTGCACCAGGGAGGAACCGTCTGCATCGCCTGTCGTCTGGCAGGCAAGATCCTGCAGTGAAGCCTCCACCCCCATAAACGAATCCAATTCCAGGGTAGCCTGTTCTTCCCAGGCCGCACAGGACGCGGTAGCCAGCTGGTCGGCATTTTCATCTACCAGGGCGGTGAGGTAACCCTCCACGGCCTGGGCAGCTGGATCCGCTCCCTCAGCTGCTCCGTTCGAAGAACAGGCCGCCAGGAGAAGCACTGCCAGGCCCGCCAATAAGCAGGTCAATAAATGCGTTCGAGTCATGAGAACCTCCCTTGGTAGGTGATGATCAGCGCACACCGGATGTCAGGATTATAGTACCACCGCAGGCATGGCACAATGGAGCGCGCCCCCCGGAAAAGCCAGCTTTTCACAAAGGGGGGGTCATGATGGCCCCCCCTTTCCCGGCGCTGATGTTTGACAGATCGAAAAGCCGGGAATACCATTGAGGCAATCCGGAATGCCAACAGCCGCTCACCTGCGCTGGCAGGTCGGTACCGGCTGCCAAACCACCCGACACACGGGTGGTTTGCCTTCCAGAAGTCATTTTTACACCGCACTGTTGGGCACAACCCCGGTGCATGGATAAGGAGAAAATATGAAAGCGATCTATACCCGGCCGCCATACCGGGCGCTTCTCACCCTGATTTGCACAGCCGTCCTGGCGTTGACAGCCTGCAGCGCCGGCCCCGCCGCCGGCGCCCCCACCGGAGACGAGCCGGCTGTAACAGCCGGGGTGCCTGCTTTGAGCCCCACCGAGGAAGGCGAGGTCACCTATACCGATCCATACGCTTATTGCGCGGCGGTCAGCAATGCAGACACCCCCGGCCGGGAGTACGTCGGCGAAGCTTTTCCGGACGACCTGGCGCAGGCGCTCAAAGACGCCTCAGGGGCCTCAGAGGACGCCCCAATGCAACTGTTTCAAGAAAACGCCTTCTGGCGCTGCATGGACGGGCACGTCTACGCCTGTACGGTGGGCGCCAACCTGCCCTGTGAGAGCAAGGCCGTCACCGATGTGACCCCCACGACAGAGATGAACGATTTCTGCGACATCAATCCCAACGCGGAAGTCATCCCGGCTGTGGTTACCGGGCACGACACGGTGTACCAGTGGCGCTGCGCGGGCAAGACCCCTACGGT
>JAAZNB010000340.1 GCA_012798515.1 Chloroflexota bacterium | reverse complement strand
GGTGCTTGACACAGGCAGCGCCGGCGCCTATGTTAAAAAGCCGCGTTATACTAACAGAGAAGCGGATGGAGAGGCAAACACCCTCATCCGCCGGAGGATGCCCTCGCTTATGGCCCTACCCATCATGCTCATCGAAGACAACCCGGCGCTGCGCAGCGCCCTCAAAGCCGGCCTGGATGCCACCGGCAAGGTCGCCGTGGTCTATGACTGCGCCAGCGGGGAAGAGGCGCTGCAGTATTGTTTCGAAAGCGGGCAGCAAGACGACCTCCCCGCCGCGGCCATCATGGACGTGCAGCTGGCCGGGGTACTGAACGGCATCCAGGCCGCGGTCAAGATCCGCGGCGAGTTTCCACGCTTCCCGGTGGTGTTCTACTCCATTCAAGACGACGACGCCTACTACCGCGATTTCCGCAAATCCGGCATCCTCAGCCACTACGCTTACGTGCGCAAATCCAACTACCTGCTGCCCCACATGATCGTCCCCCTGGTGCAGCTGGCCTGCCAGGGACAGGGTTTCATCGACGCCGACATCGAGGCGCGCGTCCAGGAGGTGCGTCGCAAGGACGAGCGCTCGCCCATGGCCCTGCTGGAGCCCAACGAGCAGGCCGTGGCGCGCATGTTGGCCCAGGGCCTGACCAACGAACAGATCGCCGCCGTCATGGGATTCCGCGACAAGCGCACCATCAGCCGCATCAACGGCCAGATCTATACCTGTTGGGGGCTGAACGACACAGCCGGCGACGAAAAGACGGCCCGCACCCGGGCCGCCCTGATCGTGCACACCGGCCAGCTGCTGGCCTGGGACGCCTCCGGCGCAGTCTGGACGGTGGACGAGCAGGGTAAACGCCAACCTTACTCCTGGGGAGCCGCGCGTGACGAGTAACTTCTTCCTGGATTGGGCCGGTCTGTCGGTCTCGCTGTTCAACGCCATCTTGCTGTGGTGGCTCGGCCTGACCGTGGCGTTCAACGCCGAACGCAAGACGTGGGGCATGTGGCTGGCCGCCGGCGGGCTGTTGGGCGGCGGCCTGTTCTTCACCGGCCACACCGCCCTGCTCGGCCACGGCTCGACGTTCCTGGCCACTTCTCTGGAGATCTGGTGGCGGACGGGGACCAGCGCCGTGGTGGGGCTGCCCTTCGCCTGGTACCTGGTCATCTTGTGGTACAGCGGCTGCTGGGAAATACCCGCCTCCTCCCTGTGGCGCAGCCAGCGCGCCGGGTTTGGGCTGAGCCTGGCCATGCTGGCCGGGCTGGTGGCCCTGCTGTTTACCGCCTCGGTACCGTCCATCGAAGAGCTGATCCACAACCGCATCGGCGGCGGGTTATGGATCGGGGGTATCCCGGTACTGCTGCTGCTTTTCCCGCTCTATTCCCTGGCCTGCACCGGCCTTTCCCTCCAGGCCTTGCGCCACCCGGTCCCCAGCGCGCGTATGTTGGGCGACCAGGCCCGCCGGCGCGCCCGCCCCTGGCTGACCGGCGCTTCGTTTGTCTTGCTGGGGGTCAGCCTGCTGGTGGGCGCCTTCCTGTTCTGGGTCATCCAGGCCTCCGACCGCGGCGAGCTCAATTTCTGGCAGCCGCACACCCTGCATCTCCTGGGCTGGGTCGACCTGGGCATCGAAGGCGGCATCGCCGTCGCCGTGGGGCTGATCGGGCAGGCCATTGCCGTCTATGAGGTCTTCACCGGTAAATCCCTGCCGCGCCAGGGGCTCATCCGCCTGTGGAAACGCACCCTGGTGCTGGCGGCCGGGTTCAGCCTGGCCGTCTGCTGGAGCCTGGTCAGCCGCCAGAGCCCGGTGTACATCCTCATCCTCAGCGCTTTGATCCTGGCCGTCTTCCTGGCCTTGTTAGGCTGGCGCCAGTACGTCGAACGCGAAAAGCTGATGGAGCACATCCGTCCCTTCGTGGCCAGCCAGCGTATGTTCGACCGCCTCACCGGGGCGCAGGCCGGCCCGCCCGAGGGGCTGCAAAGCATCTTCCCCACCGTGTGCGAGCAGGTGCTGGGCGTGCAGCAGGCCATCCTCGTCCCGCTCGGTTCCATGGCGCCCCTGCTGGGAGACCCGGTGGTTTATCCGCCGGGGCCGGTCCCACCCCCAGTTGCAGCCTGGGCCGCCGGGATGGCCGCTCAGGCCACCCGCTACGCCGCCACCGGTGCGGCCTTTGGCCCTGGCCAGGCCGGTGAATATTCCTGGTGGCTGCCGCTGTGGCGCGCCCAGGCCCTCTCCGGCATCCTGGTGCTGGGGGAAAAGAAAGAAGGGGGACTGTTCACCCAGGAAGAGATCGAAATCGCCCAATCCGCCGGCGAACAGGTGCTGGACATGCTGGCCAGCGCCGAGCTGGCCCGGCGGCTGGTCCATCTGCAGCGCCAGCAAATGGCCGAAAGCCAGGTTTACGACCGCCGCCTGCGCCGCGCCCTACACGACGAGATCCTGCCCCAGGTGCATCAGGCCCTGCTGGCGGTGGATGCCTTGCCTGGGGAAGACTCCCACAAGGCCCAGGCGCTCGACACCCTGAGCGACCTGCACCGCCACATTTCCGGCTTGCTGCGTGGCTTGAAGACCCACAGTACCCTGGAACTTCACCGTATCGGGCTGGTGGCGGCCCTGCACAAAGTGGCCGAAGACGAGCTGGAGGGCGCCCTGGCCGGGGTGGAATGGGCATTGGAAGCGCAGTGCGCGGCGGCCATCCAGTCCCTGCGGCCGGTGGAGGCCGAAGTCCTGTTCTACGCCGCCCGGGAAGCCATGCGCAACGCCGCCGCCCACGCCCGGCGTCAGGGCGGGGAACTGCCCCGGCTGAAGGTGTCCTTAAACGGGCAAGCTGGGGTTCAAATCGTCATCGAAGATGACGGCGGCGGCGACCTCCCGCCCGGCTCCGGTGGCAGCGGCCAGGGACTGAGCCTGCACAGTACCATGCTGTCCATCATCGGCGGAACGCTGCGCGTCGAATCCCTGGCCGGGGGCTCGACCCGCGTCGTCCTGGAGCTTCCCAGGGACGCTCAAACTTCCTCATCTTAATCAGGGCCGGGCAGCCCCGGACCGACCCACAGCACCTTTGTTTCTTGAAAAAACTTTCTTGCGCCGGGACGGGCGAAAAAGCCCGCTCCCTTTTCGCGCCTCTCCCGTATTTTCAGCGATGAACGGCTCGAATTCGATTACAATTTACAGGTAGTGTATGTTTTACACCCACGGGGCCGGGTTTACGCAGGTAGTATGGCCCAATCCGCGCCGCGAGAGGAAAGCAGAGGTGTTTTATGGAGGCAAATCGCTCGCTGGTAAAGATCTTGAGCTACATCCTGATCGGTAGCGGCCTGATCTTGTTACCGCTGAACTTCATCCTGGGCGGCAAGGCCAACATTGCCCTGCCGCTGGTGTTCCTGACTCTCAGCGGTGTCTTTTTCATCCTGGCCATTGCCTTCACCTCGCAAAAACCCTGGGGGGATTTGTTGTACATCCCCGGAGCGTTACTGTTATCATTTGGGGTCGTCTTTCTGCTCAACGTGCTGACCAACGACTGGAATGCCTGGGCCTACGCCTGGCTGCTGCTCGTTGCCGGGGTGGGCATGGGCATGGTGCTGGCCAACCAGCACGGGAACTGGCGGACCCAGGTTACCCTGATCGGCTGGGGCCTGATCGTGGGTGGGATCACCTTGTTCGCCCTGTTCGGGGCTATCGCCGGCGGGATCTTCATCCAGGTCATGGCCCCGGTGCTGCTCCTGCTGGGCGGGCTGCTGCTCTACCGGCTACGCTCAGATCGAGGTTTGATCGAGCAGGTGCGCAGCCTTTTCAACCTTGCCCCTGGCAACTCCGGCGAGAAGCCGGCTCAGCCTCCAGACTCACGCCCGGACCAGGGCGGGTTGGCCGAGCCGCTCACCGCCCGTGAACTGGACGTACTGCGCCTGGTCGACCAGGGCCTGACCAATCCTGAAATTGCCGAGAAGCTGGTCCTGGCGCCCAGCACGGTCAAGACGCACATCAACAACCTGTACAGCAAGCTGGGAGTGCAGACCCGTGTACAGGCCATCAACCAGGCCCGGACGCTGGGACTGCTGGACGATTAGTTCGAATCAATCCTGGAAGAATTGAAAATGTAGTTTTAACTGCCGTTTGGCCTGGGCGATGACGGCCTGCCGGATGCTTTCTCCCGTGCGGTCGGCGCCCAGTTCGTCCAGGGTAAAGCCGCGGCTGAAACTTACCCGGGGTGAGACGCAATAACGACCGGGGAAAAGCAGTTGGGACGAGGTCTGCATCAATTCGGCCCAGAACTGGCGGTCCCAGGGATGCCTGCGCCAGGCCGCCAGCGGGTGGTTCAGCCAGCGGGGGGCGATCATGTGGCTGGTGGTAGCCACCACCAGGCGCAGGCCGGGAATGCGCCGCAAAAACAGCGCTGCGCTGCTGGTCCAGGTCTCCAGCGCCTTTTCCGCACCCGGTAAGGTAGCCGGGTCGGGATCCAGGTTGCCGCTGGGGAACAACAGCAACGTCCCTCCATTTTCCAGGTGGTGGAGCGCCTGGCGCAGGACCACGGCGCGTTGGGCCATGTCGCGCGTGGAGTAGATCAGGCAGGCGTGAATCCCGGGCAGGTTGCGCAAGAAGGGCATATCGCGGGCGATCAGCTTGACGTCCTGGCGTTCGAGCTGTGCGGCGACGACCAGGGCATCCACCGAACCGGGGTGGTTACTGGCCACCAGCAGGGGACCCGCCTGTGGCACCGCGCCTGCCCCGTCCGCCTGCACCCGGCCCACAAAGTTGGGCAGCAGCGCCTGGCTGGCGTGGGCAAACCCCCGGGCAGCCGCCTGGCGGTCGAATTCCAGCGCCAGGCGCACGCCGCGCAGCAGCACAAAGCGCAGGAAATAATCCATCACGCCGCGTTTCCAATCTTGCGGCGGCATGCGCAGCGCCCGGTACACCTCATAACGTAAGGCGTCCAGCAGGACTTGCGGTGAAGCCGGCAGACCCGAAATGTCTTCCATCCCGGTTAACCCTTTCGACGAAATCCATCTTTTGTTCAAATCATTTTCTACCCGGCCAGGCCCGGCAAAAAATAGCACACTGCTCGGGAGAAACCTGTACAACCACAGCCCGGGACGGGTATACCAATCCAACCGCATTGGCGCTCTTGAGCCGGCGCAGTGGCGGCCGCAAACCCTTATCCGACGGAATCGATAGCCTTTTGCCTGGGAAGCATGCCCACCAGCGGGGGTTTGCCAGGTACCGGCAGCAAGGGAGAACGGTTGAGCATCTGCTGGCACAGCTCAGCGATACGCGCCGCCGAGGTTCCCTCATTCTGGATGGGCAGCAAACGGTGCAGCTGTTGCAGGTCCAGATCCGAGTGGACCTCCTTCCCCAGGGCCAGCCCGATGAAGGTCACCGAAGAGGTCTGTGTGACCAGGACGTCGCAATTGGCGATCATGTGCTGGATATTGCCGCCTTCGTAGATGCGCGCCCCGGGGGCGTAATGCTCGATCTCCCAGCGCGCCCGGCCCACGTTCTCGTTGGGGTGCAGTTTGAAGATCAGCTCCCGGTCGCCGGCGATGTGGCGCGCCTTGCGAATGAAAGCCCAACGGTCGTCCAGCTTGAAGGTCTCCCGGTTGCTGGAGGTAGCCGCCAGCACGTAGTGGTGGTGCGGGAAGTCGTTGTGCAGGTATGCGCGGACGTTATCGAAATTGGGGATCCCGGTTACGGCCAGCTTTTCCGGCCGGGCGCCCTTGCGGATAAAATGCTCGCGATAGCCCGGGGAGGCCACACAGAACAGGTCGTAGGCGTTCGACAACCCGGTGGCGGCCGTGTTGGCCAGAAAGCGCGGCAGGCCCAGGTAGCGCACCAGGTGGTAGGTCAGGCCCTCCGGCTCGGTGAGTCCTTCCTGCACCAGCACCAGTCTTTTGCCCCGGATGCGCCTGGGTAAGAGCAGGTCGGTACAGGTGATCACCAGGTCATAGGCCCGCGCCTGCCCGCCCGGGTCGACCGGCAGGCCCTGTTCGGCAAAATACGTTTCTGTGTTGCGGCGGTGGCGCCCGCCGAGGATGGTAAAGTCCAGCCAGCCTCGCTGGCTCATCTCCCCAAGGAGACCGTCGTCAAAAAATGGGGTAAAAAAGCAATGGTGCTCGGGCAGGTGGGCGGCGATCTGGTGCATCATCGTGGTCTGATTCAAAGATCCACCGATCAAGAGTATATTTTTAGGCATATTCCTGTTGTGATCATCCCCTGCGCAATTAAGATGGTCCAGCCAATCAAAATCGATGTAAACAATATAGACTTAAAGCATTAAGGGGATTTCAAAACAGTTTTAAGGTTATGTTGTGATCTTGATAAGCGCTAATTAAAACCGCGACGGCGGTATCCTGGCCTTTGCGGCCCACGATTGGGAGGGCAAGCAGG
>JAAZNB010000339.1 GCA_012798515.1 Chloroflexota bacterium | reverse complement strand
GCCAGGGTGGTCAAGAAGCGTACCTCTTCCTCGGTGAAATTACGGCTTTGTTCATAGCCTACCCATAGTACCCCGTAGTAGTTGCTCTCGTTCCGCAGCCCCAGGGCGACCAGGGCGCGCGGGTAAGGCAGCCCGGCCGGGAAGTTCAAACGGCGGATGCGCATGGTGTTGGGGATGAGCAGGCTGTCTTCCTGGCGCATCAATTCGAAGATCTGTTCGTCCAGGTAAGCGTACTGGTCGGCCATGAGCCCATTGCCGAAGGCAATGATGTGCTCGTCCTGCGGGTTGAGGGTGACCTCCGGGATCAATACGATGCGAATGGAACTGACGTCTTCTCCTTTGGCCGCTTGCAAGATCGAGCGCGTCGATTCTTCAATGTCCAGATGCCCGGCTACGCCCTGGCTGACCAATAACAGGCGGTTCAATTCGTCCAGGCGGGCTTTCAGACTGATACGCATTTGCTCGAAGGCCCGGCTGAAGCGCCCAATTTCGTCCACGCCGATCACCGGAAGCGGGTGGTTGAGCTGCCCATCCGAAATCAGGGTGACTTCTCGCGCCAGGGTCTGCACCGAGCTAGCGATAGAGCGCAGCCCCAGCTGGAGGAAGAGGAAGACCGCCAGGACCAGCACGATCAAGATGGCCAGCAAGGGGACGGCAATCTCCAGCACCAGCTGCTGGGCCTGCTCGGCAGGCACAGACACGATCACAGCCCAGGGACGGCCCACGACGGGCTGGTAATACACCAGGCGGCGGGTCCCTTGAGCCGAAGTATCGTCATAGAAGTCGGCGAAATCCCCGGTCACCCCGATGTAATTGGTCATCACCAGCGCAGGACGGGTATGGTACAAAATGCGGTTGTTTTCATCCAGAATCAGCCCTTCACCGTCGTTCCCCTTCATGGCCTCGATAGCCTGGATTGCCGGCTGGGTGAAGGGGTTCGAATTGAGGTCGGTTCGCCCCAGGAGCACACCGCCCACTTTCCCAGACTCATCGGTGATCGCCGCCAGAAATGTGATCTGCGCTGAACCCTCTCCCGGCAGCGGGGCAATACTGTAGGTCTGGATGGGGACCCCATGTAAGGCCAGGTTGATCCCATTCATCTCTTCTTGTGTGGGATGGATCTGATCGAAACGACTGATAGGATAACCGTTTACCGGATCTCCATCGGCGTCGAACATATAGAGCTGCTTGAAATACGGCACCTCGCGCAGCATGCGCGACATTTCCATGGTCAGATCCCGGTTCGACATCCCCAGCAGGTCCTCATTGGCCATATTGCCGATCAGGTCCTGGCCTGTCTCCAGGAAGAAGGGCACACTGCGGGCGGCCACCTGGGCCGTGCTTTCCAGCCGGTCGCTGATCATCTTGCGCGCCACCTGGCCGGCAACCACCCAGTCTCCCAGTGTGAGGAAGATCACCAGAAACAGCATCAGGGGAATGGCGCCAAAAGAAAACCGGGTTTGCAGGCTGGTTTCGGTAGGGGATGGCGCCAGGAAGCCGGGCTGCTTCCAATATTTGACTCGCATCAGGTAAAGCATCTCGGCAAACGTGCCGGCAATGATTACTTCAGCCGCCCTGGCCAGCATGGTCTGCCAGGTCTGGGTGATAGCATAATCCAGGCGTACTGCCAGGGTGCCGTTGATGGCAAAGAAAGCCACCACGCTGAATATAGGCGAATAAGCCACCGACAGAATCACCGCTGCCCCAAGCGGGTGTCGCAGCAGGCGGAAGGTCAAGGTGCGGTAATGTTGGCGGACCGCTGCGCTGTACAGGACGGCAAACCCCGCCATTTCCAGCGGGGTAAAGATCGTATGTGTCCCCCAGAAAGCGGTAAAAATTCCGGTGATCCCGGCCAACAGGGTAGCCGGAACCGTACCCAGCATGCCTGCCGCCAGGATCCACGGCAAAGCCGAGAAGAACATCACCAATGGCGCACTGGGTTCCACCGGCATCCCCGGTACCGGCGAAATCCCCTCGTCCGGTAGACGGATGCCTACAAACAGCGAAGCGATGGGAACGACCACCAGCAGGACCAGGAAAATCAGCCCGTGAGCCCGGTTTCGAAAGATACTTACCGGCTCCCAGAAACGCCGGATGGCCAGCGCCAGTACACCTACCATCAAGAACCATCCCAGCCAACCCACCACACTATAGGGGAGGTCGACGTAAGGATAGGTACTGTTGGTCAGGGAAAATATTGTCTGCATACGAAATAACTTCAAAAGATGTACTGGAATTATAGCATCTATTGCCTTACAGGCCGGCGTTTTCAGATAATTTTGGTGTAACTACTCAACCTGGGGAAACAACAGCCCCAATTGGGTAGATTGGCAGGCGCGGTTTCACCCCTCCCCCCACAACAAAACCGCCAGTTCTCTATGACACGTCATTCAAGCGCCGGGGCCCATCTACGGGAGCCTGACATCGCTCCCGAGTAGCTGCGCTTGCTGGTTGAAACTATTCCACGCCCGTTGGTAATAAAAAACCGTCTTCTTGTTTACCGCCGACTGTTCGATCATCTGGATCCATTGATCCGTACGGGCCAGCGCCTGGTCGAAGCACTCCTGGCTATACGCAAGGCGCTCGGCCGGTGAACCCTTCCGCACTGGCTCTGCCCCGGCCAGGAATTGCGTTTCCAGCTCATCCCTATCCCCGGCATACAGCGCCATCCGGGCCGGGTAATCGAACAACACCTGGCGGTGTAACCGTTCGTGTTTCCAAAACAGGGTCTCCGGATCGTACCTTCCGCTGGGCGCCGGTCCAAGATCAGGCAGGCCGGCATCGATCCACACCGGCTTGAAAATGCCGGTGCACGGCGCCGCGGTTCCGGTGACCCAATGTTCGCAGCCATCCTGTCCGAGTGAAGAGACCATCGATCCAACCGATTGGCTTCCCCGCATGGGGCCAAACCCGGCATGCATACATACGTCCGACCCAAAGATGGCCTGGTCCGGGGTCCACCCATTGGTTTCAGGACTGGTGTGCTGGCGCAGCGCCTGCATGATCGTATGCAGGGTGATCGTCCCTTTCTGGGTATACAAGGCGTTTATCGTGCATCGCTGGCGCCGGTGTGCGTCGCTGAATCGAGTGTACAAGAAATCAGAATAACAGCGGGCAAAATTGAAATGCCCCTTGTCGCTGCACCAACCACTGTCCATGGCAAAGCGGATCAGGTCGTCCGAGGCCAGGTCCCATTCCGTTTCGATGGTGATGGAATTGGAGATCGAGCGGATATCTTTGACCTTTTCCGCTGCCCATTGGCGCCCGGCCGTTTCCAACACCCAGGCCTGCTGTGTATCCGCGATGAGAAAACTATTGTGATAATAAAACGGATGGGCAAACCCGCAGTTTCCCCCCTGGCCGTAGGTTTCCAACAGATGGATGATTACATACATTGCCTTCTCGGCGTTATCGCTGCGCTCCAACGCCAGGCGGAGGAAATCCATCCCAATCAACCCCGGCCCCTTCTCGTAAGGCACTTTGGTAAAAACTGCCTCATTGCCGATTACAACACCGTGCTCGTTGGCTCCCATTTCAGCGCCCCAAATCCAGAACGGTTTGGCCAGGAAGACGGCATGGGTGTGCGGCACCTGGGGAACCTCGACGTACGTGCATTTCACGACTTCGCCGGGTTGGTGATCTCCTGCCGGGATGTGAACCAGCTCGTGAGCCTCATTGGGCTCCCGGTCGCTGTTCTTCCCAAATAACACAGCTCCACTGCGGGTCGAATTTCCTAATGCGACGACGGTATCACACATGGGCTTCATCCTCCGTGGCAGAGATCATTCCCAACTCACGATCACCTGGTCGGCAGTTCACGCTTCTATCTCATCCCTGGCTGGCTTGAAAATGGGTTTTAACTTGAAGCACGACCTGCTCGATAGATTGTCCATCCGTATTAATAATAATAGCATCCTCGGCCGGTTTCATGGGCGCTACTACACGAGAAGCGTCATACGCGTCGCGTTTGCGCATGGCTTCCAATATTTCCGCATAGGTCGCCTGGCTGCCCCGCAATTGTAATTCCTCGAACCTGCGCCGGGCGCGTTCTTCCACAGATGCGACCAGATAGATCTTCAGTTCCGCATCAGGGAAGACCACCGTACCGATGTCCCGCCCGACGATGACAGCCGCCCCCCGCTCACCGATCCTGCGCTGTTGTTCAGTCATCGCCCGCCGCACCCCGGGGTAAGCCGATACTTTCGAAACATTCGCCTCCACTTCGGGAAGCCGCAACTGCCAGGTCACGTCCTGGCCATCCATGGATACGTCGTACATACGCCCATCCTGGAGCGAAGGCGGCTGCACGTCGATATGAATGCGCTCCGCAATTTCCGTGACCAGGCCTTCGTCGTCGACGTTGTGCAGCGTCTCCATCGCAGCATAGGTCACCGCCCGGTACATGACCCCGGTGTCGAAATAGAGGTAATTTAAACATTGAGCCAATCGCTCACCCACTGTCGTCTTGCCCGAGGCCGCCGGGCCATCCAACGCGATGATTTTGGGAAAAGGGGTCATACTACAGTATCCGTTTCAAATGAGGTTCCAGCATTAATCAGGTAACGCTGATAATCACTATAAAAGCCACGATACTCAGGCGGTAAAACCGCAGCCACGTGGGCCAGGACGAGGTCTGCATTGCGCTGCAGGGCATCTTTTTTACGCTCCCCCCGGCCATCGATAGGCGGGAGACGGAAAGGCCTACCGATGTGCATCTCGACCCGCGGTCGCCGCAGGCGCAGCGCCTGTGTGAGGAAATCCTGTCCACAACCAACGATGCCGACCGGCACAACGGGCACGTTGTAATGGTCGAGCAGGTAAGCAATGCCCAATTTAGCCCGCCGCATCCCCGGCTTGAATGTCAACCGCCCTTCCGGGGCGATCATCACGGCCAGGCCCCCCCGCAACGCCGATAGCACTCGATGGAGGGCGTTCCGGTCATAGCGATCCCGGTCGATCGGTATTCCTCCATACAGGTATGCCAGGAGCATCTTCTCTGGCTCCTTCCACACCTCAACGGCCCCCAGGGGTTCTGGCGGGATGGGCCAAAATGTCAATAGAAGCGGAGGTTCAAACACAGTGGTGTGGTTGATCGCAATCAGGTATGGGCCTTGATCGGGGATGTGTTCCAATCCCGTGATCTTGAGTTGAGCAAAGGAACGATAAAGCCCCTTGCCAACCGCCCGTAGAAAATTGCGTGCGATGCGATTCCACTGTGAAACACGATATTCACTTTCCATTGTATCAGAACCTTCTGGACAACAATAAACGATTTCCGACCTGCCAGCCCGAGAAAATCTTACCGGCGGGCCAATGCTCTGAAAAGCGCAAAATGTGAATACCCGGGTGGGCTCGAACAGGCCGGACGGCCTAGGGCTGCGACACAGCCGGGTTAGCGCCCGGGAAAAGGTCGTTGCGCACCCATAGAATGACTGCCGTTTTCTCCAGCGGAGCGTCTCGATAGACTAACCAGGACACCCATTCGCCGAAGCTCATCAAAGACCAGGCAGGCCGCTCCGACGCTACGAAATCCTGGCCGCTGTAATTCGATCCCAGGGCAATTTCGGCATTGCCCGCGCTGACCACCATCGCCGGGCTGCTGCTGGGAGACAGAAAATCTTCCTCATGCGTGCCTTTAGCGTTCCGGAGCAGCCATTCGATGGCAGGCGACTTCATTCCCACGAGGGTCACGCCCAGGGTGTCCTGATCACCAGTACTCCAACGCGAGATATCATTTACGGTTTGTAAAAGCAAATCGGCTTCCTGGAAATAACCGTCGCTCTGGTAGATATTGGCCTGTGGATAAGCCTTGATGCCGCCGGCATTAAATGTGTTCGATAGGTTAAAGACGGCCAGCAAAAGGAGCGTGCCGGAAATTGTGCCGAGCATAGCAATCCGCACCGACCAGCTCCAGGCGATCAAGATCCCCAGCAAGACCAGGATGATCAATGCCCCGGCCATACTGATCCAGCGCAGCTGGAGGTTAGCCAGTTCTTGCAAAGAATAGGTGCCCAGGTAGTTCAACACCACAAAAGCCAGTAAAGCAAAAACGAACCCGGCCTGGGCTGCGCCCACCAATCCCATCTCGGGCAGCGACGCCAACCAACGATCCAGGGTTCCGGCGGCCAGGATATACAACGGTATCAAGACCCAGGCCAGATCGGCGACCTGCCGGCCAGGGTACAGTAACAGCAGCACGGAAGCGATCACCAGCCAGCGGATCAGGAAAGTCTCCACCGGCGTCCCCCCCCGGCTCCTGGAGATGGCTCCCACCAGGCCCAGGGCCAACGGCAGGATCTCGATTCCCGCCAGGGCAGCCAACAGCAGGCCAAGGTTCTGGGTCGCAGGGGCTACCCATCCGGACAGGAAACTTACCAGGCTGGAAGCCGCCGCGCTGATGCCATGGGGCGCCTGTAAAAACAGCGTGCCCACGGCCAGGAAGGTGATCAGGCCTGCGGCTGCCAGCCTGATCCAGAAATCACGGCCGGCCGGCTTTGTTTCGCCCTGCCACAGGCTGCGCACCACCGGGATAGAAAAACCGCCGGCCACGGCCAACCCAAGCAAGCCGAGCCACACACTCGGCCCGCCCAACAGGGCCAGACCGGCGCAAATTCCTGCCCAGGCCGCTTGACGCCGCAGCGCCAGGCCCAAGGCCAGTAAAAGGAAAGTCAGGCCAATTGCCTTACCATCCGCGGTGCGCGTTACAGCGATCAAAGTGGGCGAAAGCGCCAGGAAATACGCCAGGACCAACGCCGTCCGGCGGCCCAACTGCGGCCGGAAGACCACCGGCAACAATACGATCAGGCTGCCTAACAGGGCCGGCGCCAACCTGGCCAGGGCATTATTGCTGCCGAACAAGAAGAAGAGCACGCCGGTCAGCAAAACATAGCCCGGCTGCGACCCCAAGGGCGGGACCTCACCCCTGGCAATCTGAAGCGCCTGCATCGCCAGGCTGGCCTCGGCATCCGAAAGCGCAAACGCGCCCAGATGGACCAGCCGGAAGAAAAGGGCCAGCAAAAAAGCCAGTAAGAAAAGTCCTTGTTCGATGCTCATTCGCCGTTGGTACATATGCCGTCCTAGCGCTCCGTCTCGATATGGACAATATTTGTCTGATAGATTGTAACATCAGCCGATTG
>JAAZNB010000338.1 GCA_012798515.1 Chloroflexota bacterium | reverse complement strand
GCGGTATCGCCCAGGTAACCCTGACCCTGCCGGACAGCCTGACCACCTGGGTGGCGGACGTGCGCGGCATCACCCAGGATTCGCGCGTGGGCGAGGCCCACAACGAGATCACGGTTAGCAAGAGCCTGCTGATCCGCCCGGTGACGCCGCAGTTCCTGGTGGCCGGAGACCACGTGCGGGTGGGCGCTATCGTGCAGAACAACACCGAGGCAGACCTGGACGTGGCCGTCAACTTGCAGGCCAACGGCCTGACCCTGGACGGCGACTCCACCCCCGACCGGACCGTGCCGGTGCCGGCCGGCGGGCGCCGGGAGGTGTACTGGTGGGGTATCACCCAGGAGGTGGAGCAGGTCGAGCTGATCTTCTCCGCCAGTTCCGGGGACCTGTCCGACGTCACCCGGCCCACGACGGGGATGCTGCCTGTGTTGCAGTACCGCGCCTTGCAGACCTACGGCACCGCGGGCATCCTGGAAGAGAACCAATCCGAACAGGTGGAGATGGTCAACCTGCCGCGCTCGGTCGTGCCGGCCGGCGGGCAGTTCGTCATCGAGGCTGCTCCGTCGCTGGCGGCCGGGGTGCTGGACAGCCTGGACGCCATCCAATCCTATCCTTCCGATTTTACCGAGCCGGTCGTCTCGCGGGTGCTGCCCGACCTGGCCGTGTACGACCTGCTGAACAGTTACAACCTGGACGCACCCGGCCTGGAGACGCGCCTGCAAGCCGACATCCAGCAAGGGATCAACCGCCTGGTCGGCCAGCAGAACGCCGACGGCGGCTGGGGCTGGTCGCAGGGCAACAGCAGCGACAGCTACGTCACGGCTTACGTGCTGTTCGGGTTGTACCGCGCTTCGCAGGCGGGGGTGTTCCTCGACCAGGCGATCATCCAGAACGCCCAGAATTACCTTATCGCCACCCTGATGAACCCGGCCATGACCTCGGAGCCCTGGCAGCTGGACCGCCAGGTGTTCCAGTACTACGTCTTGCTGCAATCCGGGCGCAATGACCTCGACATCCGCCAGTTCTACGATGTGCGCGACCGGCTCAACCCCTGGTCGAAGGCGCTGCTGGCGCTGTCCCTCTCGACGGCCGACCCGGCCGACGAACAGGCGCGCAGCCTGCTGGCCGAGGTACGCACGGACGTCCTGCGCTCTTCCACCGGCGCCCATTGGGAAGACGAGTTCCCCTCGACGGCCAACCTGAGCACGGCCAACTTCTCCACGGCCGTGGTGGTGTACGCCCTGGCGCAGCTGGACCCGGCTTCGACGCTGCTGGCTGATGGGGTGCGCTACCTGGCTGCCAACCGCTCGCCCGGCGGCAGCTGGTCTTCCAGTTACGAAGCGGCCTGGGCGCTGCTGGGCCTGGCGGAAGCCATCCGCGGCACGGGAGACTTGCAGTCTGACCTGGCCTACAACGTGCTCCTCAACAACAACCCCCTGCTGCAGGGTGAAACCGTGGGCGCCGAAGCGCTGACCCCGGTGAACGCCTCGGTGCCGCTGTCGCAGCTCCTGGCGGATTCCCCCAACGTGCTGCGCATCAACCGGGTCTCCGGCAGCGGGCGGCTGTATTACCGGGCGTATCTACAGCTCGACCAGCCGGTCGAGTCGGCGCAGGCGGTGGAACGCGGGCTGACCCTGGACCGCCAGTATTTTCTGGCCTACGACGACTGCCGTGCGGGCAGCTGCCAGCCGCTACAGTCGGTGCAGCTGGGGGCGCCCTCGCCGGTGATCGAGGTGCACCTTTCGCTGACCCTGCCTGAGGAGATGCAATACCTGGTGGTGGAGGACCTCATCCCGGCCGGGGCCGAGATCATCGACACCTCGCTCAAGACGGCGCAGCAGGGGGCCGTGCAAGACGCCCTGCTGTACGATTATCGCGACCCGTATCAAGATGGCTGGGGCTGGTGGTACTTCAACCAGCCGCAGATCTACACCGACCGCATCCGCTGGATTGCGCGCGACATCCCGGCCGGCTCGTACGAGCTGGTCTACCGGATTTTGCCCACCCTGGCGGGCGAGTTCCATATCCTGCCTGCCCACGCTTACCAGTATTACTTCCCCGAGGTAGAGGGCAGCAGCGCCGGCGGCATTCTGGAGGTCCTGCCGGCGGCCTCGGAGTAACTCGTAGAGATTCGCTCACGGTTCGATTTTAGGTAGTACAATAAATCAGTTCGAGATAAGGGTTCTTTTGTATCAATTTTGGCAGTTTCACTGCTGAAAATTGTACATAAAGTGTCTCTCTCCAGCCGTCTGAAATCACGTTAAAATAGATCCAATGTGAGCTGTCTACGGCACAGCTCACATTGGGCGCCTTTCCCCCTGGCCACCGGGGGGTAAAGAAATAAGACGTTTTCAGGAATAATAACCTCGTTAATAATGATGTCTCTCACGTGACAAATTAATACCCCTGTTGTATAAGCATTAGGGTAGTTTCCAGGATATCTTCACACCACCCACCCAAGGAGGCTGTTCATGTTTTTGTACATCCTGATCGTGGCGGGGATTTTGGTGTGTGCCTTGCAGGCTATCCGGGTTGAGCGACTGCTCACGTCGGCCTTGTGGCTGGCGGGAGCCAGTGCCCTGGTAGCCTTATTCATGTATATCTTAGGCGCACCTGAGATCGCTGTCATCGAACTCAGCGTGGGCGCAGGTCTGGTGACCGTCCTCTTCGTTTTTGCCATCAATATTGCCGGCGACGAGGCGATTTCCCTACGGCCTTTGCTGCCCAGGCCGTTGGCCTGGGTTGTCCTTCTGATCGCAGTCGTGCTGATCGGATGGCTGTGCCTGCCCGCACTGAACGTCAACGCATCTGTACCCCAAGAGCTACGCTTCGCAACCCAGTTGTGGGAAAATCGCAGCCTGGATGTGCTTCTGCAATCTGTGCTGATATTTGCCGGAGTGTTAGGTGTCATTGGGCTGCTCGCCGATGGCGAGCCGGAAGTGGCAGCGAACAAGGAGGGGAAATGAACCTGTCCTTGCCCGCTATTGCCCTGGCGGCCATCTTAGGCCTGCTCGGGATCGGTTTTTATGGATTGTTGATCTCTCGGAACCTGATCAAAGTCATCGTTGCCCTGCAAATCACCGTGAAAGGCGTCCTGGTGGCATTTGTGGCCGCCGGATCCTTGCGCGGACAGGTCGACACCGCCCAAAGCCTGGCGGTGACTGTGATCGTGGCCGATACCATCGTGGCCGTGGTTGCCCTGGCGCTGGCCGTACAGGTGCGGCGCTGTTTCGGTACCCTGGACATTAAAAATTTATCCAATTTGCGGAGATAAACGTGGCAGCCACATTGGTCCTTCTTACCATCGGGATTCCCTGGTTGGGCGCACTCCTGGTATGGTGGTGCGGCGATTCCAGGCCGAATCTCCAACACAGCCTTGCCGTGGCCTTTTCGGTCGCCGCCGGGATTGCGGCGCTGGGCCTGATCCCCTTATCCACGGCGGATGCCGTCGTCGATCTCCCCCTGGGCAGCGTGTTCGGCAACCTGACCTTGGTGCCGGATGGGCTGGCCGTGTTCCTGGCCGCCGTGGCCACGGTGATCGGCAGCCTGGCGGTGATCTTCTCGGTCAATTACATGTCCGGGGAGGCGCAGCTGGGCCGCTATTACGCCCTGGTATTGTTCTTTATCGGCGCCATGGTGGGCCTGGTGATGACCAGCAACCTGCTGCTGGTGTTTGCCTTCTGGGAAATCACGGCGCTGTGTTCATACGCGCTCATCTCATTCCATAATGACGATCCCAAGGCGGTTGCCGGTGGGATCAAAGCCCTGATCATCACCCAGCTGGGTGGGGTGGGGCTGCTGGCCGGCGCGCTGCTGATCTATAGCACCCTGGGCAGCTACGATTTGCGCTATTTC
>JAAZNB010000337.1 GCA_012798515.1 Chloroflexota bacterium | reverse complement strand
TCGTCTCCGGCGGGGGCATGGCCGGCCTGTTCCCCGCCCTGCCCTGCGACATGCTGATCAACCTTTCCCTGCTGCTGATGTTGGCCGCCATCGTGTACGCCTTGTTCGACATCACCGACCAGCAGCCCAGCCTGGTCGTGCGCCTGGCCGGGCTGGCCCTGGTGACCTTGCTGGCCATCCTGGGCATGGCCGGCATCTATAACGTCGACCTGATGTCCACATGGGTCGTAGAACAGACTCAGGCGGTGGTAGAAGACACCCGGGCGGCCATCCGGGCCGGCCGGCCGCAAGGAGCGCCCGAGGCGGTAGCCTACGTCCTGGCCTGGCCGGCCGGCGAGGCGGACGGGCGGCTGGTGTACGCCCGGGAGCCCGGGTTCGACCCGCAGCCGCTGCTCCAGGAGCACAGCGCCGCGCCCGCCCCGGCATCCTGGGGGTATTACATCGAATCCGGCCTGCACAAAGGAGCCGGCGCCCGCAGCGGGGAAATCTACATGCGCTACGGGGAGCACCCCGCCGGCAGCTACTACCAGTACGCCGGGTACCAGTTCGACCTGGACGGCGGGGTTTACGAAATTGGCCTCCGCCTGGACGAGCTGAGCCGCGCTACCCAGGCTCAAAGCCTGAGCACGATCTGGGACGTGCTGGCCAGCGCCCTGTTCGTTCTGCTGGTCTTTCCCCTGTTCTTCCGAGCCAACCTGATCCGCCCGCTGGAAAGCCTGCTGGCCGGCGTGCGCCAGGCCGACGCCGGGGACCTGAACGTCCAGGTGGCGGTCACCCATAACGACGAAGTGGGCTACCTGGCGACGGCCTTCAACAAAATGCTCGCCTCCCTCCGCCAGGAATTGGATGGCCGGCAGAGCGCCGAAGCCGGGCTGCGCCGGCTCAACCTCACCCTGGAGGAACGCGTGGCCAACCGCACCCGCGAGCTGGAGGCCCTATACGAGGTGACCGCCGCCAGCAGCCAGGCCCGAGACAGCCAGGCGCTGTTCATCGCCCTGCTGGAGCGCAGCCTGGCGGCCCTGCGTACATCGCTGGGCTTTGTGCTGCTCTTCGAAGAGGGCGAAAAGGGCCCCGGCCTGAAGCTGGCCGCCGCCCTGGGCCTGCCGTCCGGCTGGTTCACTCACCTGGCCGCCTTGCAGCCCGGCGACGAATGGCTCACAGCCGTGAGCCGCAGCGCCGAGCCGGTCCTCCTGGCGGATACCTGCCGCGACGAACGTACGCCTCCTTTCATGCGCCAGGCCACCCCACTGGCCATGATCCTGGCCCCCTTGCAGGCCGAGGGACGCCCCCTGGGCATCCTGGGCCTGGGCCGCCCGGCGGCAGAGGCTTTCGACCTGGACGAGGTGGCCCTGTCGGTTTCCATCGTCAACCAGGTCGGCATGGCCGTCCACGCCGATCAGTTGCGCCAGCGCGTCCACCAGGCCAGCGTGTTGGCAGAACGCCAGCGCCTGGCCCGTGACCTGCACGATTCCGTCACCCAGTCCCTGTACGGGCTGGTGACCCTGACCGAAGTGGGCCTGATGCGCAGCGCCAAAGCCCAGGACGCCGCCAACGCCGGCGCCTTTCAGCAGATCGGGCAAACCGCCCGCCAGGCCATCCGGGAGATGCGCCTGTTCATCCACCAGCTGCGCCCGCCGGACCTGCAACAGGAAGGCCTGGCAGGCGCCCTGGACCTGCGCCTGGCCGCCGTAGAAGGCCGATCGGACGTCAAAGCGCGCCTGATCGCCGACGAGGACGTCCACCTGAGCCTGGTGGAGGAAACCGCCTTCTACCACATCGCCCAGGAAGCCCTCAACAACGCCTTGAAACACGCCCGGGCCAGCAACGTGGTGGTGACCCTGGGACGCGTCCCCCGGGGCGTGGCCCTGGAGATCGTGGACGACGGGCTGGGGTTCGACCCCCGCCAGGAAGCCGGGGCAGGGACGGGGCTGGACGCTATGCAGGAACGCGCCAGGGAGATCGGCGCCTGCCTGGAAATCTTATCCCAACCCGGCCAGGGCACCCGGGTCACAGCCATCCTGGAGGTACAACCATGAGCAACCAACCGATCCGCATCATCATTGCCGACGATCACACCGTCGTCCGCGAGGGGCTGGCGGCCATCCTGGGTGACCAGGACGACATGAACCTGGTAGGCATCGCCACCAACGGGGCCGAGGCCGTCTCTCTGGCCAGGCAGCACGCCCCAGACGTCATCCTCATGGACCTGGTCATGCCCCACATGGACGGGCTGGCCGCCATCCAGGCCATCAAGGCTGCCAATCCGGAGGCCCGCATCCTGGTGCTGACCAGCTTTGCCGATGACGAGCGCGTCTTCCCCGCCATCAAGGCCGGCGCCATGGGCTACCTGCTCAAAGATACCCCGCGCCAGGAACTGATCCAGGCCATTCACAACGTCGCCCGGGGCATCATCTCGCTCCACCCCAGCATTGCCCGGCGCATCATCCGGGAGATCAACCAGCCGGACGAGCCACCCTCTCCCGCCGTGACCCTCACCGAGCGCGAGATGGAGACCCTGCGCCTGATCACCCGCGGCCTGTCCAACCACGAGATGGCCGTCTTGATGAACATCCACGAGAACACGGTGGCCAAATACGTCAGCGCCGTGCTGTCCAAACTACACCTGGCCAACCGCACCCAGGCCGCCCTGTACGCCATCCGCATGGGGCTGGCCGGCGAGGAGCCCGGGACGCCGCCCGGATAGTCTCACCCGGCCCATCACGAAGTTTTTACCCAGAAGGAACACCCAGTTTTGTGCATTCTCATCCCGGCCGGATTCTGGCAAAATGGATCTATGTCTGGAAGGTTATGTGGGGTTATCCTGGTCGCCCGGCCGGGGCGAATGTACGCCAGCCTGCGGGTGATGCTGAAATCGTTGTTTCCCCAGGCCCAGATCCGGCAAACCGAAGACCTCCTCTCCGTCAGGCTGTTCCTGACCGCCGGGCGGCCGCTGCTGGTGCTGGTCGATGCCGGCCTGCCGCGTGACGAAGGCTGGCACATCGCGGCCGAGGTCAAACAGAATTACCCCCTCCACCACGCCATCCTCCTGGCCCACCACCCCCAACAGGTGGAGCGCGCCTGCCAGGCGGGCTGGGATGTCCTGCTGCTGGAAGGCATGACCGCGGTGGGACTGTCGGCCGCCATCGGCCGGTTCCTGGAAAATTGAGGCAGAGGCCAACAGCCCGGCAGACTGCCCGCCCGAACACCCGGGGGAGCCGGCCTTGCGCTGCTCCCCTGAACCAGATGGCGCAATTACCATCCCACTTGAGCAATGAGAAGGACCCACATGCGCATTCCAACCCTGCGAAACATGATCGGCACGTTGTTCATCCTCGGGGCACTGGCAGGATGCAGCCAGGGGCCACAGGCGGAAGCCGCCACGGCCCCGGCCGTCGAGACGGCCGTCCCCACCCCGGCTGCCCAGGAACGGGAGACCATCGACAACGGCCGCATCCAGTTCCAGCCTAATGCTATCCGCTGGTACACCAACGGTGACCTGGCGCCCAACACCGCCCGGCGCTTCGTCCTGTCTGCCCAGCAAGGGCAGCAGATGAGCGTCTGGCTGGCCACCCAGCCCGGCTCGGAGAGCGCCTCCCAGGCCGGCCTGTACATCACCGGCGCAGATGGCCAGGCCCTCACGCCCAACCCGGTCACCTATTGGAGCGACTTGCTGCCGTCCAGCCAGGATTACACCCTCGAAATCGTCTCATTGGCGCCCCAGGAGATCCTGTATACCCTCAACCTCGAGATTCCCGCCGCTGTGATCGACCTCGCGGCAGGGAATAAATACGAACCGGTCGACCTCTCCGTGTGCCAGACGATCCAGGAATTGGCCGTGCAGGGCCTGGGGATCGAGTTCGCCCTGCAGACCCCGGCGCCTTTCCTGGACGCCATCGCCGGGGAAGCCGGGCAGGGCTGCCGCCTGACCGCCGCCGGAAACGGGACCCAATTTGCCAGTCCCCAGGACGTCGTGGCGGCGCTGACCGGCTCGGCCGGGTTGAGCTGGAACGAACAACTCACTTACCAGGCGGACGGTCCCACCGGCTCATCTACGGCCCTGTCCCGCGACATGGGGCTGATGATCACCCAGGCCAGCTGGGAGCCTGCCATGGGCGTGACCTGCCCGGACGACCGGCCCCTGGCAGACTGCGACCTGGCCCCGGAACAGAAGGTCTACCGCATCCGGATCGACGTGGCCCAATACAGGGCCGATTTCTCCCTGGACGGGCACTGGGTGGATGCCGCCGGCAATTTCACCCTGGACCTGTACCAGGACTGGAAGGACATCTACGGGCGCCACACCGTCGTGGCCCAGGCAGGCAACAAGATCGATGCGCTGGACGTATCCATCCAGGGCAAACTGCAGGGACACACCGCTACTGTCCAGTTCCAGAGCTCCTTTACGAACAGCCCCGGCACGGCCGAGATCACCTACCTCGACGTCAACACCATTACCTGGAAGATCGTCGCCCCGCCGGAGGGGGAATATTACCTGCCAGCCGAAGCCACGCTGACCCGCCAGTAACCCGGGCCGGCCTCGTCTGCGCAGGCAAGGAAGCGCTCTCCCCCCAGGAGAGCGCTTCTCATTATCATGCCTGCGGCGCAGGCCACCCGGCCCGGAGCGCCGGTATAATTGGAGGGGAGGCCCCATGACCGAAAAGTATTACGACCAGCTTGCCCCATACTACCAGTGGCTCTACGCCGACTGGGAAGCCAGTGTCACCCGCCAGGCCCAGGCCCTGGACGGCGTCTTGAGCGAATTCCTCGGCCCCCGGCCCCACACCGTCCTGGACGTGGCCTGCGGCGTCGGCACCCAAAGCATCGGGCTGGCCCGCCTCGGCTACCAGGTGACGGCCTCTGACCTCTCCCCGGCCGAAGTGGAGCAGGCCAGGCAGGCCGCCTCCCGGCAGGGCCTGGAGATCACCTTGGGCGTGGCCGACATGCGCCAGGTCTGGGATACCTACCGGCAGGAGTACGATGCCGTCCTCGCCTGCGACAACGCCGTCCCCCATCTGCTGGACGAAGACGAGATCTTATCCGCCTTCCGGCAGTTCTACCGCTGCGTACGCCCCGGCGGGTGCTGCCTGATCTCCGTACGAGATTACGCCCAGGTCCCACGCGGCGGCCGGCGCAGGCAGTTCTACCCGCGCCTGGTCCAGCCGGTTGGGGAAGGGCAAATAGTCATCTTCGACGTGTGGGATTTCGACGGGGACGTGTACACCATGACCACCTACATCCTCCAGGACAACGGCGGCCCGCAGGCTCCCGCCCAGGTCATCCGCGGCGGGAAGTATTTTTGTGTATCGATCCCCGTACTGGAGAACTTGTTCCGCACGGCCGGGTTTCGCCAGGTAACCACCCTGCGCGAGCGTTTCTTTCAACCCCTGATTGTAGCCGT
>JAAZNB010000336.1 GCA_012798515.1 Chloroflexota bacterium | reverse complement strand
GGGCCTGCCCGTGCGGGACCTGGGCCCCGTGCAGCGCGACCTGCTGCTCTACGGGGTGGACAGCCCGGCCTTTCGGAGCCATTTTCCCCCCTCCATCCAGGCGCCCGCCACGGTGGCCAAAGGCCGCTTCGAGGGCGTGGTTACCAACCTGTTGCGCCGGCACGCCGAACACGCCGCCGACGCCGACAGCGACTACCGCGACCGGCTGGAGCGCCTGCTGGTGCTGCAAGACTGCCCTGAATGCGGCGGGACGCGCCTGCGCCGCGAGGCCCGCGCCGTGCGCGTCGCCGGACGGGACATCGTGGAGGTCAGCCGCCTGTCGCTGGAGCAGCTCTCGGCCTGGATCGCCGGGCTGCCAACGGCCCTGCCGGCCGGCGACCGGCGTATCGCCGGCCCGATCGTGGCCGACCTGCACGAGCGCATCCGCCGCCTGGTGGAGGTCGGCCTGGGCTACCTGACCCTCGAGCGCGGCGCGCCCTCCCTCTCGGCCGGCGAGGCGCAGCGCCTGCGCCTGGCGGCCTTGCTGGGCTCGGGGCTGACCGGCGTGCTCTACGTACTGGACGAGCCCACCATCGGTATGCACTCGCGCGACACGCCCCGCCTGGTGGGTATGCTGCGCGCCCTGCGCGACCTGGGCAACACCGTGCTGGTCATCGAGCACGACCTGGAAGTCATCGCCGCCGCCGATTGGGTGGTAGATTTTGGCCCCGGGGCAGGGCGCCTGGGGGGGCAGATCGTGGCCCAGGGCTCCCCGGCCAACGTGGCCCGGGAGCCGGCCTCCATCACCGGGCAGTACCTGGCCGGTACGGCGCGCATCCCCCTCCCGGCTGCCCGCCGTCCTGCCGGGGACCAGGCGCTGACCGTGCGCGGGGCGCGCCAGCACAACCTCAAAGACGTCACCGTCGCCTTTCCCCTGCACACGCTGACCGCCGTCACCGGGGTCTCCGGCTCGGGCAAGTCTACCTTGATGTTCGACATCCTCGACCGGGCCGCCCGCCAGCGCTTCTACGCGGCGGCCACCCCGCCCGGCGCCCACCAGGGGATCGAGGGCTGGGAGCACTTCGACAAGGTCATCACCATCGACCAGGCTCCCCTCGGGCGCTCCACGCGCTCCAACGCGGCCACCTACACGGACGCTTTCACCGCCATCCGTGAGGTGTTCGCCGCCCAACCGGCTGCCCGTTCGCGCGGCCTGAGCGCCCAGCACTTTTCCTTCAACGTCCCCGGTGGGCGCTGCGAGCGCTGCCAGGGGGCCGGGATGTTGTGGGTGGAGATGCACTTCCTGCCCGACGTGCCGGTGCGCTGCCCGGTCTGTCACGGGCGGCGCTTCCGGCGCGAGGTGCTGGCAGTGAAATACAACGGCTACGACATCGCCCAGGTGCTCGATCTGACCATCGAGGAGGCCCTGGGGGTGTTCGAGCAGGTTCCAGAGGCCAGGGCCCGCCTGGGCCTGATGGCCGAGACCGGTATGGGCTATCTCCAGCTCGGCCAGCCGGCCTCCACCTTCTCGGGGGGCGAGGCGCAGCGGGTCAAGCTGGCCAAACAGCTGGCGCGCCGCTCAACCGGGCGCACGCTCTACCTGCTGGACGAGCCCACCACCGGCCTGCATCCCGGCGACACGGCTCACCTGGTACAGCTGCTCCAGCGCCTGGTAGACGCCGGCAACACCGTCATCGTCGTCGAGCACAACCTGGACGTGGTCAAATGCGCCGATTGGGTGGTCGACCTGGGTCCCGAGGGCGGCGAAGCCGGCGGCCGGGTGCTGGTGGCCGGGGCGCCCGAGACGGTGGCCGCCTGCCCGGACTCGATCACCGGGCGGTGGTTGCATAAACTGCTCTGATGGCCTGTACGCCCCCGGGCTTTTGTGCCCGGGGGCTTGTAACTCCTTCCAGATCCGCTACAATAAATCATAGCATTACGTAGTTTTGACCTGATTTGAATAACCTGGGTTCGGGAAGCTGGCGCCGGGGGGCGTTGCACGCCGTAATCGCCGCGCTTTCTCGAATCGCAGGCCGGTCGATTGACCGTACGCGCCTTGACAGACCGTGTGGGACTGAGGGGAGGGGAGATGAACATTTCGCGCGTCAAGATCACCCCATTTTTCAAATTGATGGGGGCCCTGTGCGCCGCGGCGCTGGTTTTGTCCTGTTCGTTGAGCGGGGTCGTCCAGAACAGTCTCCGCCCGGCGGCGACCGAGACGGCCTACCCGGTCGCCAGCGTTCCGCCGCAGCCGCATTTACTGGTCACGGCCACCGCCGCGCCGGCCGCGACCCTACCCCCGGAGGTAGCCACCAACCCGCCGCCGGCTGAAATCGACTCGATCCAGGTCGATTACGTCTATACCACCAACCTGATCACCATTCTGTATCCTTTATACGGCGAGACCCTGGACGACTTCATCATCTTCACCATTCAGAACCAGGGCGACCAGACGGTCCAGGTGCTGGCCGAGAGCGAGGTCAGCGGCTATACTACCCGGGCCATCGATACCGTCACCCTCGCAGCGGGGGAGACGCTCGAAGTGCGCCAGAACCCGCGCCTGCTGCCCGAGGCTATCGATGACCTCAACTCTGAAAAGCCGGCCCAGGTTTACGTGCGGGCAGCTTACCTGGATCAGGGGGATGAGAAGCTGCTCCTCGAAGAGACCACCGATACCCTGGTCTATTCCCGCCGCGATTTCCCCTGGGAGATCCCCGGGTTCAGCAACGAGGAGGTCTTCGACCTGCTGGCCGCTATGGTCACCCCCAATGACCCCGCCGTGGAAGAGCTGATCCGTGTGGCGGCCGACTATACCGAATCGGGGATGATGTGGACCGGTTACGGCGGTACCGTAGATGACGAGGATGGGGCGGTGTGGGAACGCCTGGAGGCCATCTGGGAGGCGGAAGCCAACGACTACGATCTGACCTACGTCGGCACCTGGGTCTCGTATGCCCCGGGCAGTGTGCAGCGCATCCGCCTGCCGGCCGAGGTGCTGGAGCAGCGCAGCGGCAACTGCATCGAGCTGGCCTTGTTGTTCGCCTCTGCCGCCGAGGCCATGGACCTGGAGACGGCCATCGTGGGCATCCCGGGACACGCCTTTATGGCCGTGCGCACCGACCAGGAGAACGCTAATTACTATTTCATCGAAACCACCCTGATCGGGCGCTCCAGTTTCTCCCAGGCGGTCAGCTACGGCAACCAGGAGTTCGAGGAGGCCTTGCCCCACATGGACGCCGGGGAGGATTATTACAACTGGCTGACCGTGTGGGATGCCCGCGATCAGGGTATTTTGCCCTTGCCCTGGCATTGATCTCCGCCAGGCACAAGTAGGGTGGATCGCTTTTCCCCGTCGAAACCGGGCGCCGGGAAAGAAATCGACCACTCCTTTAGCCGGTCGGGCTTCCAAAGTGCCCCGTAGGGGTATTACAACACCCCGCAGGGGTGCGCCCGACCGAACACGGCCGGCCGGGGGCGCCGGCTTACCCGCCCCGCCTCAGGCCTACCCCGATGATCCTCTCGGGACCGTGAAAGTTGGCTTTCGCTCCCGGCGCGGGACGGCCGGGGCGCCGGGGCCGCCTTCCCCCGCCACGGAGGGGCGGGTCTTGCCGGATCGCTCTAGCCAACCTACGCACGGTCGGTCTTTCCCCCGGCCGCAGAGCATGGCGCCAAGAAAGAAATCGCCCACTCTTTTAGCAGGTCGGGCTTCCATATTATGCCCGCCAGGGTACGCCCGACCGAACACGGCCGGCAAAGGACGTTGGCTCACCCGCCCCGCCTCGGGCCTACCCCGGTGATCCGCTCGCGACCATGCAAGTTGGCTTTCGCTCCCGGCGCGGGTTTACACGGTAAAATGGAGGCATGCCTATGACGCCTGCCACCATCGCCTTGCTCATCGAGCTCAACCGCCGTTTCTACCAGGACTTCGGGGCGGCCTTCGCCGCCACCCGCCGGCGCATCCAGCCCGGCATCCGCCGCGTCCTGGCCGGGCTGCCGGCCCACGGGCGCTGGCTGGACCTGGGCTGCGGCAGCGGAGCCCTGGCGGCCGAATGGGCCCACCAGGGGCGCCGCGGCCTGTACCGCGGGCTGGATTTCAGCCCCGTGCTGATCGAGGCCGCCCGCCAGGCCGGCGCCGGCGGGGAACACCCCGGGCTGGAGATCGATTTTGCCCCGGCCGACCTGGGCCGCCCGGACTGGCCCGCCGCAGCCGGAGAGGGCCCCTTCGACGGCGTGCTGGCCTTTGCCGTGCTGCACCACCTGCCCTCCATGGCCCTGCGCCGGCGCATCCTGGAGCAGGTGCGCACCCTGCTGGGCCCCGGCGGGCGCTTCATCCATTCCGAGTGGCAGTTCCAGCATTCCCCGCGCCTGGTGGAGCGCATCCAGCCCTGGGAGCGCGCCGGGCTGGCTCCGGCCGACGTGGAGCCGGGCGACACGCTGCTGGACTGGCGCTACAGCCTGCCCGGCCAGGCCGAGCAGGTCGGCCTGCGCTACGTGCACCGCTTCGAGCGGGACGAGCTGGCCACCCTGGCGGCCGCCACAGGCTTCCGCCTGGTGGAGGAGTTCGAGTCCGATGGCCAGGGCGGGCGCCTGGGCCTGTACCAGGCGTGGGAAGTACAGGGCGCTTGACGGCCCGTTTGCGTCTCTTTTATGCACCGTCATTCGGGCTTTTGTGCTTCCAGAGGAGGCGCACGCCTTTACTCTTCGACGTTACTCAGACCAATTCTCTCGCAAGTGAACACCGATTCGCTGAAGTTCTTATGGTACACGCTAATATCGTTGTACAGGTAAATCTTCCCGTCTTGATTGATCCCGTAGGTTTCCACCCCCGTTTTCCCCTGGCGCCAGCCTCTATCGCTGTGGTTGTCGTAGACCAGGTCGAGCTGTAGCTGCGCCAGGTAGACGAACCCGTTGCGTACGTCCGCCTCGGACAGCGAGTGTGGATACACGTGTGGACTGTCGAGCAGGAACTTCCAGTCGGAATGGGCCAGTACCTGGTTCTGCTCGCTGCTGCGGGAGAGTACTCCCTGGCTGGCGCAGTCGGTAATAAAAGAGAGGATGACGTTGACGTAGATTTCGTCGTCCAGCCCGGGTGCATAGGGATTGGCGACGCCGGGCGGCTCGAGGCTCGCCTGGCCCGTTGCGGCAGCCGTGGGATCTGCGAGATTCGTTTCCCCGCCGCCAGGGACGATCTCCGGAGGGGTGTGCGGCGAGGTGATGTTCCAGAGGGTCGCCCCACAGGCGATGGCGAAAATGACCAGCAGGCCTACCAGGCCAAGGAGTATCCATGCTCTGGAGCGTGCCTTTCCCGGCCGGCCGGAGAGGCCGCCCAGCGCCGCGCCGCAGGTATTGCAGAAATTAGAATTGGCCGGCGACCACGCGCCGCACCGGGGACACAACACTTCTGAGGTTGAACCGGGTTCTTGTGTGTGGTGCGGCGGGTCGCTTTGTGCAGGGGGATGAAGATTTGCCATGTCGTGCTCCTCGATGGACTCTTGTGCCAGATTCGCGTTAAAATAAGATAAGAGCAACCACTCAGAAAGGGAGGGGCCATGCGCGCCTCTTGAGCGGTTTTAAATTGGATTGCTTTGCGGCGTGAACTCCCTGTCGCGGCCAGGCCCATTCCCTCATGGCGGCGTGCATGATGCGACGGGTGCACAGGATCACCTGGGGAGACGCCGGCGTAGATCTGAAATGGTGTGGGGACAGTTATATTGAGGGTAGGGGATGGGGCCTGGAAGCCGAAGCGTTTTCGAACAATCTTCTAACCAGAAACGAACCATTTGCCCCGCGCCGCTGCGCCGGGCAGGCACGAGGGGAAACCCTCGCGTCGCCTTGCGACTGGCGGCGCGGCGCGGGGGATCTGTGCGCGTCTCAGTAGGCTTTGGACAGGTAGTCCATCAGGGCTTCTCCGCGCAGCCCGGCCTGGTAGGCCTGCATGGCGATGCGGTAGCTGATGGTCTGCTTGCGGGTCTGGAGGCTGTTGGCGTAGGTCAGTTCCAGGCTGGCGCTCTCCGGCCGGGGGACGCTGTCTGCCGGCAGTGCGGCGATGGCGGCCAGGACCAGGGCCGTCTGGTCGCCCAGGGTGGCGTGGTCGTTCAGGTCGGGGGCCTGGACCTGGGCGGTGAAGTTGGTGTTGACCGCCTGCTGCTGTTGGATTTCGCCGCTGGCGGGGTCGATGCACTGGATGACGAAGGCCACGGCCTGGACCTGGATGCCCTGGGCGCCCGAGCTTTGCAGGTAAGCCTCCAGCCGGGCGCCGGCCTCGTCGTCGGGGATGGCGTTGGAGCGGTCGGCGCAGGGCTGCCCGCCCAGGTCGGTCCACAGCGTGCTCCCGCCCTCACCCTCTTCGAGCAGGCTCTGGGCCTGCTGGCCCACGAAGGTGATCTCTTCCTCGTGTTCGGCCGTCACCAGGGTCAGGCGCACCTGCCCGGACTGCCAGTTGGGCACTTCGTCGACCCCCAGGCTGCCCAGGGCGGTGATGACCGTCCCGGCCAGCTCCCCGCGGGTGGTGTTGTCCAGCGGGCCCTCGACGCCGATGCGGACGTCCAGGTTGGTGGTGCGCGCCAGGAAAGAGGTGGTGCCGGCGTCCGGGCAGATGAAGTTCTCCCCACTGCCGTAGGCGGTCACACCCAGCACGTCCAGCCCGGCGGCGCGCAGCGCCTGCTCTACGGCCGTGGCCGCCCGGGGGATGGCCGCCTCGGCCTCGGCGTAGAAACAGCGCGCCGCGTCGATGGGTGTGGCGGTACGCGGCAGGGGCGTGCGGGTGGGCGGCACCGGGGTGGGGATGTATTCGGCCAGGGGCAGCTGGCAGCCGGCCAGCAACAACATGGCCAGGCCGGGCAGCAGTCGAGACAGGGCGTGTTTCACGCTTTCCTCCGTAGGCGAGCTCGGGCCGGGGGGATGGTAAAGGCGGGCGCCCGGGCGGCGGACTTGCGCCGGGTCGTTTTTCCTGTTTTCCACCCCGCGAGCGGCTTAAAAGCTATCCACAAATTCGAAAATCCGCTTTTTGAGGTATCATGATACCTCAAAAAGCGACTGCCTCAATCGTTTTGGATCGATCCTTAATTATACCGTGCCGGACGGCCGCCTTTTTTATCTTGCTTTTACAATCCGTTCACCGTGCCTTTATGGTTTCCCCCTCTGCGCCGGTCATAATCACAGTATGGGTCCATGGTCGTCCTGTGCGGCGGCCGGTCAGCATTCCAATTGCCTCGTTGCTCCCAGGCCGCCCGGCCAAGGCGGCTTTTCAGCTTGCCTGCCCGTCTGTCCTGGATAAAGGTATGCCTTATGCCCCCGGTATTTAAACGTAACCTGGTTTTGATCTTCCTGGCCACTTTCCTTTCCATTGGCTTCCTGGAGGCGCTGTGGCACATCCTGGATGACGCCGGGGTACAGGCGCATTGGAACGTGTTTGCCCTGGTCGGGGTGCCGCTGTTCACCACCCTGGCTGCTTATTACGGTTTTCGTTCCTACGCCCGGCTGCTCACCGCCAACGACCGTGAGGTCAGCCAGCGGCGGCGCATCGAACAGACCCTGCGCCAGAAAGAAAAGCAGTACCAGGGTATGATCGCCAATACCTACGACGGCATTGCCCTGATGGACGACCAGCTGCGTGTGGTGGAATGGAACCAGGGCATGGAAACCATCACCGGCATGCAGCGCCCCGACGTGGTCGGGCGTTTTATCTGGGACGTGCAGTACGAGATGATGGTGCCCGAGAAAAAGTCGCCCCAGTTCTACGCCATGGCCAAGGAACAGACGGCGGCCATGGTCAACGTGAAGAGCGATTCCGAGGTCGTCTACCAGGGCGAGATCGAGATCCAGAGCCTGGACGGCGCCCGCAAAGTCATCCAGCTGCTGGTGTATTCGATCCAGTCCGAGCAGGGCGTGGTGATCTTCAACATCGTGCACGATATCACCGAACGGCGCCACATGGAAGAGCGCATGCGCCAGATGAACAGCGAGCTTGGCGCCCTGTTCGAGTCTTCCCCGGTGGGCATCCTCAGCCTGGACGGTGCATTTCACATCAAGACCTGCAACCCGGAGGCCGGGCGCATCTTCGGTTGGGACACGCGCCAGGTGGCCGGCCGGCCCTTGATGGCCGGCATCCCGGATCTGCCAGACCACGTGCCGGCGGCCAGCCGGCTGGAGGACCTGCCCTGGCAGACTTTGAGCTTCGAAAGCCGGGCCCAGCGCAGCAGCGGCGAGGCTTTCCGCCTGCGCGCCCAGGTGGCGCCCCAGGCCGGCCCGCAGGGCGAGATCACCGGCTTTATCATCATCGTACAAGACGTCACCCGCCAGTATGCCGCCGAGCAGGCGCTGCGCGACAGCGAAGAGCGTTACCGGGTACTGGTGGAGACCTCGCCCGAGGCTATCCTCATGCTGGATACCAGGGGACGTATCCTGTTTGCCAACCAGCAAACGGCCGTGCTGCACGGCTTTGCCAGCGCCGAGGCGTTGAACAAATACAGCGCCAGGAAACTGATCGCCCCGCAAGAGATCGTCCGTTCGCGCAAGCTCTTCATGAACGCCCTCAAGACCGGCAGCCTGCGCAACCTGGAAATCGTGCTCAAGCGCCAGGACGGCAGCCCCTTCCACGCCGAGATGAACGCCACCGTCTTGCGCAGCCCGGAGGGCAAGCCGCTGGGTACCATCTGTATGATGCGCGACATCTCGCAGCGCAAGCAGACCGAGGAAGAGCTGGAAAACTACCGCCGCCACCTGGAAGAGATCGTCGCCGAGCGCACCAACGAGCTCAAGGTGGTCAACGCCCACCTGCAAGAGGAGGTGCTCGAGCGCGAGCAGGCCGAACGCGGCCTGCGTCAGAGGGCGCTGGAGCTGGAGACGCTGGTCAAGGTCTCTTCGGCGCTGCGCAAGGTCAAGTCGCGCCGCGACATGGCCGGGATCATCGCCCAGGAGACCCTGCGGGTGATGGACGCCGTGACGGCGGCCGTCTTCCTGCGCGAGGAGGATTCACTGGAATTGATCGGCGTGGCCGGCCTGGCCGTGCCTTACCTGGGCCGGCAGCAAGCGGGCGCGGAAGACTGCCCGTTCTGGAGCGTGTATCGCAAAGGCAAGCCCCTGCACCTGCACTGCGTCCAGATCCAGGCCAAATACGCCCAATGCGAACTGTTACAGGGGGTCAGCTGCGGGCTGGCCCTGCCCCTCAGCACGGCCGAGGCCGACGTGGGCGTGTTGTTCGTCGGGTTTTCCCAGCCCAACTGCCCCCTGTCTTCTGCGCCCCAGGCGCCGGCGGACCTCGAGGTGGTCAAAGGGCTGCATTACCGCATCCTGGGCGCCATTGCCGAGATGGCCGGCAGCGCCCTGAACCGGGTCAGCACCATGGAGACCCTGGAGAAGCGCGTGGTCGAGCGTACCCGGTACCTGTCGACCCTGTATGGGGTCACCTCGATCACCAGTGAGCCGCTCAATTTGCAGGTGATCCTGGGCAAGACGCTGGAGCAGGCCATGGGCGTGGTGCAGAGCTCGCGTGGCCTGATCCTCTTGTTGGACGAGGAAGGCGGGCTGTTCATCGCTGCCCAGCGCGGGCTGCGTCTCGAAGAGCTGTCCGCCATGAAACAGCAGTCGTTCGAGTCGGACCTGTGGGCGGCCGCCGAGGTACTCAGCGAGGTCAAGGTGATCACCAACCTGGCGGGCAGCCTCTCTTCGCTGCGTAGCCTGCCGCTGCCGCCGGGGGGCATGGTCAGCGCCCCGATCCGCGCCGATGGGCGCCCGCACGGCGCCCTGGTGCTGTTTTCGGAGCGCGTCGAGAGCCACAAAGCCGAGGACATCGGGCTGCTGGCCGCCATTGCCGACCAGATTGGCGTGGCGGTCTTGAGCGCCCGGCTGCACCAGCAGGCCGAGCATTCGGCCGTGATGGAAGAGCGCCAGCGCCTGGCGCGCGAGCTGCACGACTCGGTGACCCAGTCGCTCTACAGCGTAACCCTCATGGCCGAGACGGGCAAGCGCCTGATGCGCGGCGACAACCACTCGGGCACCGAGGCCGTCCTGGAACAGCTGGGTGAAACGGCGCAGCAGTCTTTGCGCGAGATGCGCCTGCTGGTGTATGAGCTGCGCCCCAAGGTGCTGGAAAGCGAGGGCCTGCTGGGCGCCATCCAGCAGCGCCTGGATACCGTGGAACAGCGCTCGGGCGTGCAGGCTCGCATGATCGTGGAGGGCGACTACCCGGCCCTGGTGGCCCAGCTCAATGCGCTGGACGTCGAGCAAGAGCTGTATCGCATCGTCCAGGAAGCCCTCAACAACGCCTTGAAGCACGCCCGGGCCGCGAACGTGGCCGTGATCCTGCGCGCTGACCCCGCCGCGTTGGACCTGGAAGTCAAGGACGACGGCTGCGGTTTCGAGATGAGCCAGCTGGCAGAAAACCGCGGGGTCGGGATGAGCAGTATGCAGGAACGCATCCAGCGCCTGGGTGGGCGCCTGGAGATCCAATCTTCACCCGGGGAAGGCACGCGGGTTCAGGCCTGGGTGCCCATGCCGGCGCCGGCAGCTGGCGGCGTAGAGATGCCCAAATGGAGGACCGAGTAGATGGAAGAACAAATTCGTTTGGTGGTGGCCGATGACCATACCATCGTGCGCAAGGGGATCTGCGGGCTGATCTCTACCGAACCCGGCATGCTGGTGGTGGCCGAGGCGCAGGATGGCCTGGAGGCGGTGGAGAAGGTGCGCCAGCTGCAGCCCGACGTGGTGTTGATGGACCTGGAAATGCCCCGCTTGAGCGGCATCGAGGCCATCCAGAAGATCAAGGCCGAATTCCCCGAGGCGCGCATCCTGGTGCTGACCAG
>JAAZNB010000335.1 GCA_012798515.1 Chloroflexota bacterium | reverse complement strand
ACGTCGTAGCCCAGGCGGCCGAAAGACGCGAGCAGTTCTGGAAGCATGAGAAAATCGGAGATGGAGCTGGCAAAACACTCCTTGGCGACATCTTCCGTCGGCGGCAACTGCCGCCAGTAGGGCTCGCCAATGAGGATAATCCCTCCGGTGCGCAGGCTCCGCGCCAGAAGCTCGATAGTACCGGCGACTCCCCCGGCGATCCAGGTGGCGCCCACACAGGCTGCCACATCGACCTTCTCGTCAGAGACATAGCCGGCAGCATCGCCATGGATGAACTCGACTTGATCGGCGACGCCGAGTTCTACCGCGCGGAGTTTCGCTTGCTCGGTGAACAACTGGCTCATGTCGATGCCGGTGCCGATGGCACCGTAATCGCGTGCCCAGGTGCACAACATCTCCCCCGAACCGCTGCCGAGGTCGAGCACCCGGGCTCCCGATTCCAGGCGCAGCGCCGCGCCAAGCGTAGCGAGCTTTTCGGGTGTGATCGGGTTGTGGATGCGGTGAGCACTTTCAGTGATGTTGAATATCCGTGGGATGTCCATGGTGATAAATTTCCTTATGGGTGTGAATAGACTCGGTCAGGACCTAACGATTAAGGATACGGATTCCGGATACGCTGCATTTTCACCGAATAACCAGCCAATAACGTATGTTATACAACCATTATACAGGGCAAACGCATCTTCACACCCCATCCATACGCAACCGGCGTGGACCTTGAGCAGGTAAGCCGGGTTCCATCCGGCTAAGGGGCGTTTGCCTTTGATGCTCCGTTGGCAGGTTTTCTCCTGCGTGAACAAATTCAGGGCAAAGTTCTTTGGGCCATGAACTTTGTGCGCCCGGCAGTAATCCTCGTCCAAGGCCATATCCAGAGTCCAATGCCACTTGTTCTCGATCCCCTCAAGGCGAACGCACTGCTCCCCAAACCCGTGCAATCTGTGGAGCCTGGTCCGGCCCATTGGGGATCAGTTTGACCCCCAAAGTGTTGCTCAATCGTCGGCAGGGCTGTGTCTGCCATCGCTCCTCCTCCCGGATAAAGTGTGGAAGGGGGATAGAACTGCTTTTGTCTGGAGTTATTTCGTTGCGATCATCCTGTACATCCCACAGGCTCGACTGGCACAGACAGGAGGTACCTGGTAGTCACCGGACGCCAGACATGGAAGCACTTCGAACCCAAGGAAATCTCGCAGAAACCGGCCGTAATTGGTTCGAATCCACTCTTCGCTCCCCTGGGAGACTTACTCACCTATCTCCCCTCACTCCCAGCGGGATGCTGAGCCTGGTCCAGGCGCCGTGGGAGGGGGCGTTGCCGATCTGCAAGGCGCCGTGGTGAGCCAGGACGATCTGGCGTACGATGGTGAGGCCCAGGCCGTGGTGCTGTAGCGGTGCGGGTTCATCGGGAAAAGCGAAGCGCTCCAGTACGGCGGCGGGGTATCCCACCCCGTTGTCAGCCACGGCAAGGATGCAATCGAGGGATCGGACGGCTACGCGCAACTGCACGGCGCAGCCATCCGGGTTGTGGCGCAGGCTGTTGGCAATCAGGTTGCCCAGGGCACGCCGCAGCAGGGCTTCGTCCGCATAGATTTCGGCGCCTTCGGCCGCCGCCTCCACGTCCAGCTCCAGGCTGAAGCCCTCCGGCAGGCCATGGTTGAGCAATTCAGCGGTCACGCGGCGCGCCAGTTCGCCGGGGTGCAAGGGGCGCAGGTCCAGCGGCTGCATGTCGTATTCCAGCTTGGAGGCCAGGTTGAGATCGTTGACCAGCGCCCCGATCTTTTCGCTTTGCTGGCGGATGATGCCTGCCTGTTCGCGCTGTTCGGCGGGCAGCTGGGGGTTGTTTTCCAGCTGGCTGGCGTAGCCCAGCGTCATCGAAAGCGGGGTACGGATGTCGTGGGATACCCCGGCGATCCAGGTGGTACGGGCAGTGTCGCGTTTACGCAGCGCGGCGTCCTGGCGCAGCAGTTCCGCCGCGGTCTGGTTGAGCTGGGCAGCCAGGTCGCCCAGCAGCCCGCGCGTGGGCAAGGCCAGGGGCTTTTTTAACGCCATCCCTTCGATGCCGCCCACCAGGACGCGCAGGGCGCGAAACAGGCGCAGCCCGAAGAGCAGCGCCAATAACAGCGCCGCGGCAATGTTGAGCAGCAGCGCCGCGCTCAGCCAGGCGCCCATGTGATCAAAAAAACTCTCCGGCATGCCGATGGCGTGTTTCCACTCTGTACCCGGCGCGCGGGCCAGCACCAGCAGCCCTTCGGCGCGCCGCCAGACGTAAACCGGGTAATCGTCCAGGTACCAGCGCGTAAAGCTGGCCACGTCGGCCACGCTATACTGGCGTGGCAGGTCGGCAGGCAGCCGCGTTTCCCAGACCACCGTACCACTTTCATCCAGCAGCATGGCCCACTGGTATTGTTCGTGCAGCATGGCCTGGCCCTCCGCCGAGAGGCGATACGAACCATCCGGCTGCGGATTGAGATTGCCGGCGATCTCGGCAATGTGGGAACTGGCGGGGCTGCCCGCGGTAGTGTAATATCCCCAGGCCAGCAGCACGGTGATGTTGAGCACCAGCAATAGCAACGCCACGCCGCTCGCCGAGAGGATATAGCGCAGCGAAATCTTCAACATGCTCTTCATGCCGGAGAATCTTCTGAAAAGGGGTTCAGGTCCAGCTTGTAACCCAGCCCGCGTGCGGTGAGCAGGTAGCGCGGGCGCGAAGGATCGGGTTCGATCTTTTCGCGCAGGCGGCGGATATGTACCATCAGAGTATTTTCGTAGCTGTACAGGTTGTCGCCCCAGGCAGCGCGGCACAACTGGTCACCGGTGACGATGCGGCCGTGGTTTTCATACAACTTTTCCAGCAAGGTAAACTCTTTGGCGGTCAGTGTACTGCGCCCGCGCGGCGAAGTCACCGCGCCGCTGTTCAGGTCCACCTGCACATCGCCCAGGGTGAAGACGGGGCGCGCCGTATTTTTCTGCACGGCGGGGAAATAGACACGCGTCAACACGGCGCGCAGCCGCAGCAGCAATTCGCGCGGTAAAAAGGGCTTGGTGATGTAATCGTCCGCGCCCAGGCCTAACCCCAGCAAGCGATTTTCATCTTCATCGCGCGCCGAAAGGAACAGCACCGGCGCATTGGAGGCAGCGCGAAATTCGCGCATCAGTTCAAAACCGTCGCCGTCCGGCAACATCACGTCCAGGATCACGCCGTCGGGGTCTTCGGCGGCAAACATGCGCCGCGCCTGCTGGCAGGTCGCGGCGCTGAGCAGGTGTGGGTAACCCGCCTCGCGCAGAATCGATAGGATCATCTTGCGCAGTTCCAGCTCGTCGTCCACAATCAACAGGCGGCATTGATAGATGTCTTTCGTACGAACCTCCTGGTTTGATCATACCTCATCCCGGGACGTTATGTTCGTAGGGCGCAAAAATTAAGCTAAATGTAAGCTGGCCGACAGGTCCGCGTCAGGCGCACCCGCTATACTGGCCGCATTCTTATAGATGGAGGTGCGCCTTTGAACGCAGTCATTACAACTCAAGGGCTCTGCAAACAATACGGCAAAGTCCTGCGGGTGAAAGATCTGGATTTGAACGTGCCGGAAGGCGCGGTATATGGTTTTTTGGGCCCCAATGGCGCCGGCAAATCGACTACATTAAAAATGATCCTGGGACTGGCCAGGCCTACCGCCGGAACGATTACCGTTTTTGGCCAGCCGGTCAACACCCGCAACCGCCTGGCGATCTTGAAACAGGTCGGTTCGCTGATCGAATCGCCCAGTTACTACGGCCACCTGACCGGGGCGGAAAATCTGCGCATCGTGCAGACGCTGCGCGGCGCGCCGGAGGCGGACATCGCCCGTGTGCTGCACATTGTGCGCCTGGAAAACCAGCAGAATAAGCTGGTCAGCCAGTATTCTTTGGGCATGAAGCAGCGCCTGGGGCTGGCCAATGCACTGTTGGGTTCACCGCGTCTGTTGGTGCTGGACGAACCCACCAACGGCCTGGACCCGGCCGGGATTCAGGAGATGCGCGAGTTGATCCATTCTCTGCCCCAACAGTATGGCATGACCGTACTGGTCTCCAGCCATCTGCTCAGTGAGATCGACCAGATGGCGACCATGCTGGGTATCATCCGCCAGGGAGAACTGGTCTTCCAGGGCAGTCTGAGCGCGTTGCACGAAAAGAGCAAGCGCAACATTGCCGTGCGTACTTTGAATAATCCGGCCAGTGCGCGCTTGCTGCGCGAAAAGCAAATCCCCTACCGGCACAGCGGCGATTATCTACTCCTGCCCGACCTGCAAGACGAGCAGGTTGCCTACTGCACGGCGCTGTTGGCCGAACAGCGCGTGGGGCTGGTGCGCGTGGAAGAGCGCCAAAAGAGCCTGGAAGACATCTTCCTGGAGCTGACCGGAAAGGCGATGAGTTTATGATCACAGCGCTGTCTCTGGAGCGGTTCAAGACGCGCCGTAAATGGGTCTGGTGGGTGGTGGCAGCCCTGGTTGCCGCACAGGCAGCCTGGTCGCTGTGGTCCCTCACTTATCTGGACGCAGAGGATCTACCGCAAGGCTGGTTATTTTTGCTGTACGATTTTCCTCTGCTCAACGCGCTGATGATGCCGGTCATCGTCGCAGTGGTAGCCTCGCGTCTCAGCGATCTGGAGCACAAAGGCCAGACGCTGCGCCTGTTGGACACGTTGATGTCTGCCGGACGCCTGTACGACGCCAAGTTCTTGCACGGCGCCCTGTATATGCTGGCGGCGGTGTTCTTGCAGGTGGCCCTGATGCTCATCGCCGGGTTGTGGAAAGGTTTTCCGGGCCAGATTCCGCTGGATCGTTTTGCGGCATATGTGTTGATGACCATGGCAGTAGATTTATTGATCCTGGCAGTGCAGCAGGCGCTATCACTGTGGTTTACCAACCAGATGATCCCCCTGGCGGTAGGTGTGATGGGCGCTTTTTACGGTCTGTTTTCACTGTTCTTCCCATCTGGGTTGCAGGGGCTGCTGCCCTGGGGGCTCTATGGCGTGTTGATGTTTGTGCGTTTGGATTGGGACCAGGCCACGCGCATCAGTAACTATTCCTGGACGCCGCTCAACTGGGGCGGCCTGGTGTTGGTGGCCGTGGAATTCTGCGTCATTTATGCCATCGGTCGCTTCCTGTTTGCGCGCAAGGAGCAGTGAGCAATGTTAATCAGAGCAATTCGCGCCGAACAAATGAAACTGCATCGCAGCCCGGTCTGGCTGGCATTTGTGATCATGCCGGTACTGCCGGCTGTGATGGGCACTTTCAACTATTTACAAAACCTGGCAATTCTGGACGAGGACTGGTACAGCCTGTGGACGCAGCAAACCCTGTTCACCTGCTATTTTTTCCTACCCGCCCTGATTGGCGTCTACTGTTCCTACCTTTGGCGGTTGGAACATACCCATTACAACTGGAACACGGTCATGACCGCACCGATCCCTCCGGCGGATCTGTATTGGGCCAAGCTGTTGGCCACCGCCGGGATGGTGGTATTGACCCAGGCGTGGGTGGGCGTGTTGTTCCTCGTATCCGGTAAACTATCCGGTCTGGGTGGTCTGCCCCCCGCAGAAATGGGGCTGTGGCTGGCCAGCGGCATATTGGGCGGGGTGGTAATTGGCGCCTTACAATTGTGTGTTTCGCTGGTGATCCGCAGCTTTGCCGTGCCGGTGGGCGTGGCGCTGGTGGGCGGTATTGGCGGCCTGCTGACAATGGCCAAAGGCTTTGGCGTGTGGATGCCCTATGCCTTGGTCAGCCTGGGTATGCGCGCCAACAACCCCACCGGTGAAATGGCCGCCAGCCCGATCCTGTTTGTGGTCAACAGCCTGGTCTTTATCGCGCTGTTCAGCCTGTTCGCCACGCTGTGGCTGTCGAAGCGCGACGTGACGGCCGGGTAGAATGAAAGGCATTTGACCAGAGTTACGGAACCCTTTACCAATTGGGATTCCAACGACCTGGCCGGTTCCCGAAGACCGGGCGCGACGAGGAAGATCTTCGTTGCGCCCGGCGTTTTTTGTTATTCCATCTGGTTTACGATTTTTCTGATCCGATCGGGCGTCACTCCCATTTCGCTGACCATTTTTCCGCAGGGATTGGCTTCATACTGGGTTTGCTCAGGCCGCAAGGCAATCTTCACCACCTGATCTGCTACCCTGCGTGCATTTTCTGTAAATGCTTCGAAATTGACTTGCATGAGAAACTAATCCTTAGATCAAATCACCGTTCATATCAGCATAGGCTCACAGCCCAATTTTTTCAAGCAGTGGGCACGGATTATTTCCCCGGTTTCAATTTGCTCACCGGAGGAGCGTGGGCGGAGACGGATTCCTCTCACGTTCCTCCGGCAGTATGGTTCCGGCGACCCTTCAAAGGATTTAATCTCTAGTGGTTTGACTGAACGGCCAACCTGGCCTAAAATGGATTAAGATCCAAAACCAGGAAACAATCAAAATATCATACTCGTTGGGAAAAAGGAACGGATATGTCGATTCCCAAAGTTATCTCGATTTCATGTCCGAATTGCGGCGCACATCTTCAAAATCTGGATAAACTTTTCGAATGTCCTTATTGCCATACCCTTCTGGCAACCGATGACGGCTCGTCAAAACCCAAAAGTGATGAAATTCCCGTCTCACGGGGAAAGGTGGGGCTGCAAGATTCAGATTATGTGACCGCCATCGATCCGATTTCTGTCCGCGCTCTAACGGTAAAAATCGTGGCCCCGTATGCCAATCAAAACGCCTGGAACTGGCACCAACCCGCAGCCATCTATGATTACCTGAAACAGAATGTCAAATACGTCATGGATCCGGCTGAGCATAACTATATTTCTCCACCCCTCGAAACCCTGCAAACCGGTGGGGGAGATTGTGAAGATCAGGCCATTCTATTCGCTTCCATGTGCGCGGCGGTCCGCATTCCTGCCCGCCTCGTGATATGCTGCTCAACCGATGAAAAATGGCACTGTCTGGCACAGGTAAATTTCGGTAAAGTCCAGAACGCGCAGACGATCCGTGATAACCTGAAATCGTTTTACCGGTATCGCGCTAGCGGAAAAGTGTTTGCCTGGGAGACCGATGACAACGGTAATTACTGGGTTTTCGCCGACCTGGCGATGTGCCAATATTTTGGTGACAAAGACAACCTGGTAAAAGGTCGATATCTTTCCAGCTCTTCGAATCCCGGGGGCGCCCAGTGGTTGAAAAAGGTTCGATACCTTTACCTTTCATCCCAACCCACCACCCCGCGCGGCAAGGTAATCGTGCGTACCCACGACGGGGAGACGTACCACAGCCAGGTCTCGAACATTGTCGAGAACGTCATTCACCCGAGCATCAACACTGGAAAAGTGACCTACAATCGCAATACGATGTGGCATTCGGCACAGACCACCAAAGGTTGGGTGGCTGTTGAAATCGAATTTCCAACCGCGGTAGATCTAACGGGGGTTGGAATACACACCCAACATAGCGGTATTTATCACGCGGCCGAAGCCGTTCGGATTTCGGCCATGACCGGCCGGCAAGAGTATCGTTTGCTCGCCGAGTCTCCCCTCAAGACGGTCGATGCACGGGTGTCAATTCCGAGGACGAAAGCCCAACGCTGGAAATTCGATTTTAAAACCGGTAAGAGTGGCTACGTGGTGGTTCGCGGTTTGCAGTTCTTTTCCGGCGACCAGGAGATCTATCCGGCCCAACATGGTTAATGTGGAGACGAAGCTATAAGGCTGACCAGTTCCTTGAGCATCAGGATAGCAAAGGCCAGATTTTCCACCCACCGGGGTCACATCATTGAAGCGATATCGCCAAATTTTTCATTCATCGTTTTGGCAGGGTGGCCATCCTTCAAATTGATCTGGCAGCCCAGAAGATTAATATATAATCCATCCTCACCGGGGCCAAAACACTCCCTGGTGAGGATGGATCGTCTTGTTACAACTTTATGGAATCGTAGCCGCGATTTCTGCCAGCGACTGTAGATCGATGCCTTCCCCATTGCTGACCAATACGTAGTACCAGCCGCCGCTTTGCCAGTAGATGCGCTGGGTCAGGGGCGGGTCCACTGCATGCCAGGATGGCGCGGGCTCACCCGCGGCCATCCCCCCATCGCCCTGTGCATAGACCGCACTCAGTTCCCCCTGGGTCACCTCGACCTGGGAGCTTTGCGGGATGTTCTCCGTCAGACTATGGCATATAGAATCTGCCCTGGCTTCCCCCGGGCACTGATACAGCCTGAGGTTAGGGCCGCCGGATTGCGCATTGGTGAACAGGGCCATTGACGAGTTCCCCACCACCTGGATCGAGGTGAACGTACTTCCCAGCGGGAGTTTGGATGGCATCTGGATGGCGTGCCCGGCGGCCTGGGCTGCCGCATCCAAGTCGCTGTAGGTATTGGCATCCAACACTCCCGGTTCGGACGAGGGGGCTCCCCCGATCGATTCCGCCAGGGCGATCATTTGCGCTTGCGTCAGGCCGGCGCCGCCCTCCGGCAGGCGAAACTCGGCGTACATCTCCAGGCTCATTCCACCGGCTTTCCATTGCAGCGCCTGACCGGCACGAAAAATGTCGTTTTGCAAATCGCAGGCGTGCTCCGGAGGGGCAAACCCGATGACATATTGCGCCTGGCCCTCACTGCCTGCCACTTCCACCGTCGAAACATCCAGTGTATTGCCCGCGCCCGCACGCAGCTCACTGAGCGGCGCCGTGAGGCTTTGCCGGATGAACAACGCGGGAAAAGCAGCGTCATTGTAAGCGTATTGCAGGCAGACAAAACCGGTGCCGTCTTCGATGGTGGCAAAATCGAATTGATACCCCGCCGGAAGCACCGCCGGCGTCCAAAAATTGAACCCGGCCAACCTTTCGGCCTCCTCCAGGTGATCGATGTGGCCGGGGTCGACGGCCAGCTGCACAGCAAGGTCACCGGTTATATTTTCAGCCATGGCCAACAAAGCTGCTTTCGAAAGGGCGCTCTCCGATGGCGCTGAAGCCGGGTCCACCACCGCGCTGATTGTGTACAGCATATCGTCGTGCTGCCAGCGCAAGAACGACGCCCCCGAATCCGGATCCCAATCGCCCTGCTCGCCGGCGTAAGAACCCCGGACGTATTCGGCAGGCTCGTTCCCAACCTGGGCCGCCTCCACCGTGGCATTGAGACCCACGCTGACCGCTTCCGGTTGGTTGCCGTGCAAAGGCAGTTGTTCCAGCCACAAGGCAATGCCCTCAGCAGCATTTTGGTAAAAGAGCGTGGCCCGCTCTCCATCGATCTGAACCGACTCGAAATGGTAACCCTGGGGCAGCTGAGCAAGCTGCATCAACGGGTAGCTGATTTCATGTTGCGCTTCTTCCAGGCTGGGATTCTTGTGTGTGGCGCTGCTCGCCTGTACAAAAGCAGTTACCTCGACCAAAGGCAAAGGTGTAGGGACCACGGGAGCAGATTCGTTTGGCTCTTGGGTTGGGTTGAAAAAGCGGAGCAGCCCCTGCGCCAGGGCATTTCCCTGGGGGCTGGCGATCCAGATAACCCCCAACGCCACCAACAGCAGCGTGATAAGCGCCGTGATGGGACGGAAAGCCCTGGCTCTCATGGATTGGCCTGTTGGTCTTTGCGGCATTATCGCACGCGCAGCATCGCTCTCCATTCTTGCTTGCAGCGCCTGCCAGGGGTCGTAATTGTCCGGGATATTCTCCTCGGCCAGTTCACCGAGCAGAGCGTGTTTTAATTGTTTCTCGTTCATTTCATCCCTCCTTTTCTTTGCCACACAGCGAAGTGGATTGTGTGTTCGTCGAAGGAGACCGGTCATCGTATCCGGCCAGCAGTTGGCGCAGCTTGCGCCGGGCTATGTGTAGCCACCACTTGATAGATGAAACCGGCGCGCCCAGGGAATGGCTCATTTCCGCCTCGCTCATTTCCAGGTAGTATTTCAACACTACCGCCCCGCGTTGATTAGGGGTAAGCTGGCCCAAGGCTGTCTTGATTTGGCGGCGTAACTCTTGGCGTTCCACCATCATTTCCGGCAAAGGCTGCCGGTCCAGCAGCCATTCTTTCAGCTGGTTGGTAAACTCATCTTCGTGAGCATCCAGGTGCAGCAGCCGGCTTTGCCGGTTAGCAGCTTTGATGGACGCATTGATAACGCTTCTTAAAAACCAGGGGCCAAAACGATCCGATGACAGTTGATATATTTTCTGGCTGGACGACAAGAAGGCCGACTGGACGATGTCCTCTGCCAGGCCAAAATCCTGTACAATCAAATAGGAAGAACGAACGGCCTGGAAATAATATTTTTTTGCCAGCGGTTCTAGCCCATTTAAGTCTCCTCTTTTCAAGAGTTCGATTGCCTCAAGTTCATCCATAAACATCCTTTCACGGTATTGCTGGATTCGAAGAACCTGGCCACATAGATATGATCTTTTAACCCTGAAAAAAGTTAGTTAAAATTACTCAGCCCCTGCCGTCCGCTGTGCCCCGGCTCCCGAACAGGCCCCCGGGATGCATTAACTCATCATCGCAGAAAGGGGATTCCGCACAAATCCATGAAGAAAGCCGCCGATTTCATTCTCGCCACCCTGCTCTTGCTGCCCAACCTGCTAAGCGCCTGTACGCCGGCCGCTCCGGCCGGAGGTGAGCCAGCTACCACCATACCGGCCATCACCGTTACCGCCCTGCCGTCCGCCACCGCCACACCGGCGGCCAGCCCTACGGCCACGCCGGCGCCGGTACAGATCGACCTGCCCGTAACACAGATTGCCTTCGAAAAGTGGATCGAACCCAATCCAGATGGTACCTTCACCAGCTATTTTTGGGAAGATTACCCCGATGACGGCGTTTTCAACGCCCCTGAATCGCCTTCCTATATCTGGAATATCAACCCGTACAGCGGATTGCCCATCGATCACATCATCGTCCAATTTGACGTGTATGCCACCCAAGGCGAGCAGGTCATTGGCTTCGACCGCGGCGTGCTGGTGGAATTGTACAATATGAACACTATCATGGACGGTTCTCAGCACGATCTCAACGTCATCACGCCCATGGGCGTCATCCGTTACCCCAACTTTGGGGAAATGATGGACCGCTATTACCACGTCCAGACCGGCGCCGGCGGCGAACGCCATTACACGGTCACCATCCCCTACGAGCAGTTCCTGGGTGGCAAGACCAGCCTGGCGGTCCAGTTCCTGCCCGGCAGCGTCTATTCTGAACCGGTGGTGGCCGTCGAGGGGATTGCCCTGGAACGGGACGCGGTCATCCAGGCCCTGGCCGCGGACGATAAGCCGCAGCCGCAGGCTGCCTCCTGGCTGGACAATTATTGGAGCGGCGCCTGCTCCCTGAGTTACGCGCCGCAGATGGATATGCCGCGCTGTTTCGACCTGGGCTTCGATGGCCAACCCTGCCAGATCCTGGCAGCCGAGTTTGGGCTGGAGGACGTTGCCCAATCGGACGTGGTGCTGTACCCTGGGGCAGTCGAAACTACCATGACGTGTGATTTCGCTGCGGATGACGACGTCGCTATCATGCGCAACCACATGATCGACCCGCAGACCGGGCTCATCCATGGCGTCTGGGATTACGATGCCCCGCCCGGTGAACAGCTGGTAGCTACCGACCGGGTCACCTCGAACCTGCTCATCGTCAGTGGGTATGGCTACGGCAATAAATGGGATATGATCGAGTACCACGATCCGCAAAACGAAGCCTTTTTGCAGGATATCCTCATCCAGGCCATCGATCAAGAGATTGTGCCGGCGCCCAACGGCAAGTGGTTCTACGCGCCGGGCGGCATCGACGCCAACGGCGAAATGACCATTGTCCTGGACGATCTCTCCATCATGATCCAGGAGATTTACAAAGAACTGCGCCAGACCGACCTGGAACGCGCCGACCACCTGCTGGAAGGCTACGCCAATACGCTCCAACTGGTGCTCGAAGCGCAGGAACTGACCCCGGCCAATCTTGTACCGGACGAGATTGGGGTAAAATTCGCGCCAGACGGCAGCCATACTTTTACGTACAACGGCGATTTTGATATGGGCAACCGCTTCTATTATTTTTGGATGCGTAACTACGAATGGTATGGCAACAACCTGCAAGCGCAGATCGATAATCAAGATCTCTTCGATGCGGGCAAGCTGGATTTCTTTTCCGAAATGACCGGGGAGAAGCGCGACATTCAGTTCAGGCGACTTTATCAAGACACCCGGCGTTATGATAGCGTACAGCGCATCCCGCTTTACATCTATAAAATCTTTTACAATCTCTATACCGGTTCAGACGGCAATTACACCCAGTATTACTCCATTACAGACGGCACCCCTATTTACAAAACGTACGGAAGCGAAGTGGCCCCCTGGGAAGAGTTTCGCCAACACTACGGCTCTATTCGCTCGCTGGTCACCTGGGTTCAGCTGGCAGCCTTCTTCAACGACGACTCAATGCTTTCAGAGACCTACCCCAACCTGATCAAAAGTATGTCCATCGTTCAAACCGATCTTTTCGAGCACGATTTCCCTGCCGGCGTCAACCCAAGGGTCTGGTTGGCCAAGCAGGGACTGGGTAAACGAGACGTCACTTATTATACAAACCTCTGGTGCAACGAGGGTATGCGCGTGCTGCGAGGCACCAATAATGCTCCCTGGGGCATGAACGGGGCCCTGGCCTGGCGCATCACCTTCGATGAACGCATCGCCGATATCGAGCAGCAATATGAGGTAGACTTCGCCAGCCTGTTTACGCCAGAACCTTGACACATTTCACAAGGGAGAGACGGCCAGGCGAAACCTACCCGATTGGCTTTTTAAATTCTCGTTCACCCCTGCCGGTTCACCTTCTCCTCTGAAGAAACGCCCTCCCCCACCGCCGCCTTCTGGCGGCGGTGCTGTTGGAAAAAGAAGAAAAGGCCGTAAGCCAGCAGTACGCCGGCTACGGATATCCAGGTTATTCCCCCCACCACCTGGCTGACCCATTCCCATTGCGCCGCAAAAATATAACCCAGGCCACCGTACAACGTCACCCACAACAGCTGGCCCACCAGATCGATCAGAAGGAAGCGCCGGAAGGTATACCGCCCGCCTGCCAGGATGTTGATCGCCGGGGCCAGAGGGGTCAGCCAGAAACGGGTCAGCAAAATAGCCCAGATCCCGTGGCGGTTAAGGGTCGTCAGAGCCTGCTGCCAGACAGCTTTTTGGCCAAAACGGCGCGACAGCCAGGGTTGGGCCATTCGCCCCAGCAGGTACTCGCTGTTATCGGCCAGCATCGCCCCGGCCAGACAGGCGGGCAGTGCCTGGTGCCAATCGAATATTCCCGCCCGGGTCAGTGCCCCGGCTGCCATGATCACCAGGGTCACCGGGAATGGAATCCCCAGTGACCCCAGGTAAGCCACAAGCAAGAGTGCAGGGATGCCATAGGCCATGACATTGCTGAGAGTCCATTCGGCTAACGTATCCATATCCCCATTGTATTCAAAGCAGCCCCAAAAATGGTATAGCCCTGGTAAAGACTGGCCGTCTGCCAGATGAAATTGAAACCCGGCCTCACCGCTAAAGCCAATCGGAGAAATCCTCCGAATCTCACCTCAAGCCGGGTAGCGACAGCAAATATACCATTTCTATACCCGCCGTGGGCCACAATTCTATAAAATAGCGATGAATATTGGAAAAAATGATGGATAGAAGTGATCCAATGGGAAACCCAGAGAAAAAACGTCTTACCGCAGCCATCATCCCCATCATCCTCGTGGTGATAATGGGGATCCTGTACCTGTTAGCCGATCGATACCTGATCGCCCACGTCGAAATTGCCGACGTGAGCGCCTACGCCCTGGCCGCGGCCGGAACCAGCGCCACAGCCGCTCCTCTTCCCAGCACCGCAGACCAAATCGCGCTAGAGAGCGCGATTTCACTGCCGGCAGCCGACCCGGGAACAGTCTATAGCGACGATTGGAATTACCAGAGCGAGACAGTCTCAATTTCTATCCACCCGGTGACCACCGGCAGCGGAAAGGACCAGGTCACTTATTTTGTGGCAGACGTGATCCTCAACGACGCCACCCAGTTGCAGAGCGCTTTCGCCGAGGACAAGTTTGGCACCAATATCATCGCGAACACGTCCGAAATCGCCGGGGAGAACGATGCCATCCTGGCCGTCAACGGCGATTACTACGGCTTTCGCACAGATGGAATCGTCATCCGCAACGGCGTAATCTATCGCGACCAGGGTACCCGCATTGGGCTGGCCTTCTACAAGGATGGTTCGATGCAGATTTACGACGAAACGCAAACCACCGCTCAGGAACTGGTGGAAGATGGCGTCTGGAATACGCTATCTTTCGGCCCGGCACTGATCGAGAACGCTGAAACGGCAACTGGCTTTGGCGTGACCCGCGTCGATTCAAACCTGGGCAACCATACCATCGAGAGCAATAATCCCAGGACGGGCGTCGGTATCATCGCTGACAATCATTTTGTCTTCGTAGTCGTAGATGGGCGCAGCCCAGGTTACAGCCGCGGGGTCAGCCTGTCGGAATTTGCCCAGATTTTTGCAGACCTGGGCTGCACAGACGCCTACAACATCGATGGCGGGGGCTCATCGACGATGTACTTTATGGGACGCGTGGTCAATAACCCGTTGGGCAGGAACAAAGAACGCGGCACCAGTGATATTTTGTTTATCGGTTCGTGAGACCTTCCAACACCACTTCTGGCACCAGCGGGAAATGATCGAACCACACGCCCGTGGCGTCAAATACGGCGGCCGTCACAGCCGGAACCAGGCACATGCTCATTACTTCCCCCAGGCCACGGGCGCCCCAGGGGCCGCGAGGATCGGGGATTTCCAGGACCATAATGTCCAATTCCGGCGGGATATCCAGCACAGTCGGCACCAGGTAGGTGGATAGGCTGGGCGTGAGAACCCGGCCCTGTTTTTCGACGAAATTCTCCAGCATCGAGTAGCCCACCGATTGGACCAGCCCGCCCTGAATTTGAGCGCGTACCTGTTGGGGATTGATGGCCTTGCCTACGTCGATGGCGCAGTATATCTTCTCGATCTTCACCTGCCCGGTTTCCGTATCCACCACGACCTCGACCGCCTGGGCCGTGTATGCATAAGCTGCGTTGGGATCGCATTGCCCGGTCTCCGGGTCGGGCGCAGTAGTCCGGTATGGCCAGTAAGTATGTTCCATGTGCACAGGATGGGGCCCGCTTTTCCACAACTCCAGGGCTTTCTCGGCGCCCTCTTTGATTGCGTTGCCGATAAAAAAGGTCATGCGAGAGGCTGAGACAGACCCCGAATCCGCGACCAGGGCCGTGTCGGTAGAGATCAGCCTGATTTGATCCATGGCCAGGCCCAACGCGTCGGCGGCCATCTGGGTAATGACCGTGTGTGCCCCCATGCCGACTTCACTGGCGCTATGGCGAATCACCGCCTGCTCGATTTCAGAATCGCCGTACAGGTCGATCCCGATGGTGCAATTCTCGGGATAGCCGTATGAAAAGCCCACGTTCTTGTGCGCACAGGCCAATCCCAACCCGCGGTGCAGGTAGGGCCGTTCAGGGTCGACTCTGGGGAATTGGCGTCCCAGTTTCCAGCCAGCCTGCCCTGGTTGCCAGCCCGCCTTTTGAGCGCAGGCCTCGGACACCTGGCGGATGGTCATCCCCGGCGGATAAGGCGCGCCGATGGTCTGCAGAGAACCTTCTCTGGCCAGGTTGCGCATGCGCAATTCCATGGGGTCCAACCCCAACGCCTCTGCCAGTTTGTTGACCATCTGTTCCGAGCAAAAAACCGCCTGGGGGCCGCCGAAGCCTCGAAAGGCGCCCCGCGGGACGTTATTGGTATAGACGTCGTAGGCGTCTACCTTGACGTTGGCAATTTCATAGGGGCCCAGGGAGTTAATCACCGCGTTACTGGTGACGATGCTGGTGGTGAATTTATAGGCGCCCCCATCGGCCAGCATCCGCACTTCGGCGGCGACGATCTTCCCCTCCCGGGTGGCGCCCCAGCGAGCGAAGAAACGGATGGGATGGCGCTTGCAATGGCCCAGCATGGACTCCTCTCGCGTCCAGACCACTTTAACCGGGCGCGGCGTTCCCCTCTGTTGCAGTTTGAGCGCCGCCAGGGCCACGATGATCTGCACCGAAATATCTTCACGGCCCCCAAAAGCTCCCCCCGTCATTGGGTAAATCACCCGCACGGCATCTTCGGCCAGGCCGAGCGCATGAGCCACCTGTTTACGGTCCTTGATCCCCCATTGCCCGGCCGTGACCACGGCGACCCGCCCTTCTGTGTCGATGTAGGCCAGCCCCGATTCGGTCTGTAAAAAGGCATGTTCCTGGGGAGGGGTATCGAAGACCGATTCCACGATCACGTCGGCCTGGCGAAAGCCTGCCTCCACGTCTCCATTGTAAAGCTTGTGGTGGTCGAACACGTTGGAACCCACGTCCGGGTGCAGCACGGGCGCGCCAGGCTGCATGGCCTCTTCGGCATCGCACACCACAGGCAAATCTTCGTATTCCACCTGAATCAGAGCACAGGCGCGTTGGGCAATCTCTTCGGTTTCTGCAACCACGGCAGCCACCCGGTCCCCCACAAACCGCACCCGGTCAGCGTAAGGTTTGCTGCACGGGCCGCACAACACCGGCTGATCGTAGGTGTAATAGCCGAACTCGTTGCAAGGCACGTCCCGCGAGGTGAGTACGCATACGACGCCAGGCACGGCCTGTGCGCCAGAGATGTCCACATGCTTCACGATGGCATGCGGGCGGCGGGCCATGACCATCTTCATGTACACCTGTCCGGGCATCTTGATGTCCGAGGCAAAAACCGCTTCGCCTTTAACTTTCGTGGCTGCATCGATTCGGGGAACAGATTGGCCAATATATTTCATTCTTTAACAATTCTTTCGTGATTGGGATGCGTGAATCAGTCTCACCCCAATGACCCGTCCAGTCGCAACCAGACAAGCCCTATCTGCCCAGAGCTATTGCTGGGGATTACACGCGGCGCAAGACAGACATCAATTGGGGGAGGTGATTGGCGTCACTTATTCATTATAGCAGCGCTGAGACCGATTTGCCCACGGGATGGCTGATTTAATGCCCGCCCATCGTGCTGGTTTGCGGGCCATCCCCAATTTGCGTCGATTTTGCATATCCCCCTTGCCGACCAGGGTTGGCCCGGTGGAAGCCATAGCGGGCTTCCACACCGGCCGGCCATCACCTGGCCCCTCCCAGGTAAAACCTATGGGGTACGGCCGGCCCCATCTACCTCGCCGGTCGACCCGCGGACGAGGATCTCCGTCCCAATGACGACTTCCATACGATAGCTCTCTTGATTCTCGAGCAGATCCAGCACCACCTTGGTTGCCATGCGGGCGATTTGTCGCTTCGCCGTCTTGACGGTGGTCAGTTCCGGCTCGGTGTGCAGGCCCCATTCGATGTCGTCGAAGCCCATCACACTGACCTGCTCGGGAACCTTGATCCCTCGCTTTTGCAGGCCTTTCATGGCGCCGATGGCAAGTTTATCCGTGCAGCCGAAAACGGCCGTAAAATCAATCTCCTTGAGGCTGGCGATGGCCTCCAGTCCATCGTTGATACTCACCCCGGGGCACTCGATGAGGCGCGGTTTGCCGGGCAGGCGCTGGGCCTGGATGGCGCGTAAGTACCCCTGGTAACGGCCCTGGATACTCTTGTGGTGCAAAGGACCGGCCAGGCAGAGGATATCCCGGTGCCCCAGGCCGGCCAGGTATTCGACGGCGCTCTGCGCGCCCTGGACGTTGTCCGTGTTCACCGAACTGAAACCATCGAAGTCATTGTCCACCAGCACAGTCGTCACACCGGTCTGCTTGATTTCTTCGAACAGGCGCTGATCGATATCCGCGCCGATGATGATAAAGGCATTGGAATTGTTCGATTCGAAGATCGAGGTGAATTCGTCCGGGCTGAGATCACTCTTGCTGATCACGTTGAAGAGGATGTTGTATTGGTGTTCTTGCAGCTGGCGGGTAATCTCCTGAGAGATCAACGTATAGAACGACTCGGTCAGGTAAGAGTCGTTGGTCCGGATGCTGAGGTTGATGGTCGGCGCCGTGTTGCCCCCCGCCGGGAAAAATGTGCGTTCCACCCGGACACTGGATTGGTAGCCCATCTCCTCGATCGTCTGGAGGATTCTGGACCGTAGTTCGTCGCTGATCCCGGGCCGGTTGTTGATGGCCTTCGAAACCGTCGAAATCGATACGTTCAACTTGTTAGCGACATCTTTTAAAATTACTGCCATTTTTCCCTGCCTGAAAAAGATTCAACCATAATTGTATCCCGACTTACGCCTGTCAGAAGTGCATGCAGGCGTGCATTTTTCTGTTCGAACGTTCACTGGTGGAACCAGGCGCCCCGGAACAGTTTCGATGTGATCCTACGCCCCACCGGTGGGTGAGTTCAGTAGGCCCGTAGCGCCATTACTTTTCTAGAGTCCACCGCCCGTCAACGAAAATATTTCTTTTATTTTCTCGTTTGTTTTCCATCAACGACCTAAATTATACCTGATATTTGCCATATTTACCCATCTTACCCGTCATATTACCCCGTATTTTCGTTTTTTGTATTGACTTAAAGAAATATATTGCTACAATATGCATACAGCAAACCAGACATAAAGAAAATATTTCCTTTCTAGAGAAAACTCTTTCTAATTCTTATAGAGATGATAAGGCATTTCTATAGGTGGATTTGGAGACGTGCATGACAAAAACCTACGTTGGAGCCTGGCCAATCTTTGATGAGGACTATACAGAAGGTCTCGATAAGGCTTTTCAGCGCTATCAAGAAGCGGGCATTTCTCACTTGATGTACGCCGGTATCGCCCATACGTTCGACGTTAATCCCCAATATTATGAGCTTACAAAAATTGACCCCCACATTCAAATCGATTTCGAGAAAAACCAGGGAGACATCTTCGGGACCAAGTACCACCTGATCACTTCTGATTTCAATGAGGTGCGTGCCCTGGCCCGGCGTTACGACCTGAACCTCGAGGTTAACATTACCCCAGGCGTGAGCGAGCCCATTGTGGCCGCCTATCCAGACGTAGCCGTCATGGACATCGATGGCAATAAGAGCAAACACTGGATGTGTCCCAGCAACCCGGACGTGCGCAACTACTTCATGGGCCGGGTAGAAGATATCCTTCGCCACAATGCCGGTATTCGCGAGGTCGAGCTGGACGTGGTGAGCCTCGACTTTTACGATCCCCAGGTGGTACCTGACTGGGTCCTGCCCGAGTTGAACCCCCTGGGACGCCTCGCTATTGGCAATTGTTTCTGTGACCACTGCGTCAAAAGGGCCCAGGCGCAGGGCATCAACGTCGACCGTATCAAGCGTGAAATTCGGGCCATTCACAAGGAAGCCACTCACCTCAATTACCAGAGCTTCTTGGACCTGAGCGACGCGTACCGGGGCGTCTTCGATATCGTCCGCTACCTGCTCCAACACCAGGACCTGTTAACCTGGATCAAATTCCGCTCTGGCCTGGTCAACGATTTCGTACTGCAGTTCCGCAATTTTCTGAAGCACATCGACCCGACCGTGCAGCTCTCCAGCGACCTGGTGGCGCCCAGTTTTTCGTGGACGTTGGGGCAGGTATACGCCGACCAGCCCGGGCTCACTGACATGACCAAGCTGATGCTTTACCACAAATGCATCGGCAGCTTCGAGGCCAAACCGCTGAAACGTATCCAGGGAGCCATACCGGAAATCAGTGACCGGGAAATTCTGGACCAGTACTATCGTCTGAAAGGCTTCAGCGGTTCATACCAGATGGACGAGTTCGTCAAAGACGGGATTGGCGTGGAAAACGTCTACTACGAGGTCAGGAAAGCCAGGTTGGAGGTCGGCCCCCACCACCCCATCATCGCCGGCCTGGTGGCCGACTCGCCGGCCACGACTGATGACGTGCGTCAGGCCGTGCAGTTGGCGGCCAAAGCCGGGGCAGACGGCTTCATGCTTCACATGTGGTACCACGATGCTCCCAAAGACAACATCGTCGCTTTTGGGGAAGAACTGAAACAGCTGGGAAAAATCCATCATGAGTAAAAAACGGATGATCGACTACACCTGGGCTGAGCTGAGAGAAAAGTCCGCCGCGCCCTTACTGGCGGTGCTACCGGTGGGCAGCGTCGAACAGCACGGTTTGCACGCCCCCCTGGGGACGGACCTGTTCATCGCCGAAGCCACCGCGGCCACTTTGGATCTTGACCGCACCGTTTTGTTGCCGGCCGTGCCCGTGGGCGTCTCAGAATACCATCGTGATTTCTTCGGATCTTTATGGGTAAGCCCGGAGGTGTTGAAACTATACGTGGGCGGAATCGTAAAGAGCCTGAAATATCACGGCATAGACCACGTATTGATCGTCAACGGGCACGGCGGCAACCGCGAACCGCTGCGAGAGATGGCGCGTTACCTCCAACTGGAGGGCGATTACCACGTGTACGTATGGACGTGGTTCGAGGCCATCGAAGCCCAAATCATCGAAATCTTTGGGCGCCGTCCGCCGCTGCACGCCGACGAAGCCGAAACGGCCATGCTCATGGCCATCAATGCCTCCCTGGTCCACCCGGACCAATTCAAGGCATCTACCCAAGGTTCATCGCCCGTGTGGGGCAAGTTTATCGAGGGCACGTTAGCCTCACAGGTGGTGAAAGACTTCTCCCAAAGTGGGGCAACCGGCGACCCAACCCAAACTGATCTGGAAATCGGTCGCACCCTGCTGCGTTTATCCATCGACAACCTGCATAGATTCTCAGAGCACATCCTGAACGAGGCTCACAGCAGATGACGGGGTAGATAGCCAGGGAAAACTCCTGGCAAGCCTCGAGCGTAGAGGAGGTGAACATCGGAAAAACCGGATAGCTCAGTCGTAGATATCTACTAAATGGAGTAGACTCTGTTTCTCAAGAACATGGAGGACTAACATGAAGTCACGCGTTTACTATGTTATTTGCATGCTGGTTTTAGTGGCGCTCATCGGCGCTTGTTCCCCCGCCGCGCCGGCCCAAGACGCCGCCACCCAGGTCGCTCCGGAAGCGACCGCCGTTGAAAGCAGTGACGCCGAAACCGAAACCGCTCCGGTGGAAGAACCGGCCGCTGCGGAATCCAGTGAACCGGTTACCATCACCTGGTGGGTACCGAACTGGGACGAGGAAGTTGCTACCGTCTTGATCGACGAGTTCGAAGCTCAATACCCCAACATCAAGGTCGAGGTCGTCATCACTACCTGGGACACGATGGAAGGGCAAATTCGGACCGCATTGAACGGCAACAATGCCCCCGACGTGATCACCGACCTGGAATCGCGGGTTGCTTCCTATGCCTCTCAGGGCCTGCTTGCTAACCTGGATTCATATTACACGGCCAGCAACGTCGACATGGACGATTTCTTCACCTCAGCCATCGACCTGGCCACGTATGATGGTAGCCTGTATGCCATGCCGATGCGCCACGACGGGCCGGCCATGATTTACAACAAAGATATGTTCGAAGAAGCCGGTCTCGACCCCGACGCATTCCCAGCCACCTGGGACGAACTGAACGAGGTCGCCAAACTGCTGACCAAGGATACCGACGGCGATGGGACCATCGACCAGTACGGCATCGGTTGGCCGCTGGGTAACGAAGGCAATGCCGTGGTTCGCTTCTACCAGATGGCCTACAATTTCGGCGGCTCGATCACTAACGAAGAAGGCACCCAGTGTGAATTGAACTCCGAAGCCGGCAAACAGGCCATGGAGTACCTGAACAATAACCTCAACGTCGACGAGGTCACCCCGCACAGCGCTCTGGAAGTGGATAACACCGGCCTGCGGAACCTGTTCATCAACAAGAAGATTGCCATCTACAGCAACGGCGCCTTCGACATTCCTGAAATCCAGAGCCAGGCCCCCGACATCAACATCGGAACGGCGACTTATCCTGGCAACGGTGACGGCATCGGCCTGACGATCGTCAATGGGTTCAGCCTGTACATCCCAGAGAACGCCAAGAATAAAGACGCGGCCTGGGAGCTGCTCAACTTCATCGGCCTGCCCGAAAACAGTGGCCGCCTGACCACGACCTTCCCTGCCCGTAGAAGCGCCATGAGCCTCGAAAAGTTCTCCGAACCGCTCTTCCAGCCCTTCATCGAGCAAATGGACTCCGGGAGAGCCGGCCCCACGTTCGTCAACTGGCCTTCCATGCAGACCGCTATCTTCGCCGAAATGCAGGAAGTTATGATCAACGGCAAAGACGTAGACCAGGCGCTCAACGATATGTGCGCTGAGGTCGACCAACTCCTCGCCCAATAGGGCCCCTCCGGGAGATTATTAGAGATCCGATACATGCTCCGCGCTTATGGATTCTTTTCAAAGCACCAGCATCGCAGACGGAAGGATAAAATAAGCTGCGGAGTATGTCTTCGGACCCATTCCAGGATTCAGATTTTCTCAAAATTGTGGTCCCTATTGAAAGACTTTGGAATGCGGTTTTCTTTTTCCCAGGGGCGCCTTGTAGAACAGGTTGATCACCATGAGCCAACTCCAGCGATACTATAAAAAAGCCTTCCAGGATTATATTTACATCCTTCCGGGATTCCTGATCATCGCTTTGATCATTTTGTATCCCCTGGGCAGGACAGTTTTCTTAAGCTTTTCGGCGTCCGATGATAACCTTTCCCTGACCCTGGCCAATTACATCCGGGTGCTGAATGGCTCTCATTTCTTCGATATGCTCAGGACAACCCTGGTCTGGATGATCCTGACCGTCATATTCTCATTCATCCTGGGTTTCGGTTCCGCCACCTTGATCGATCAAGACTTCGTCACCCACAAGAATGTCTGGCGTTCCATCTTGTTATTGGCCTGGATCACCCCTGGCGTAGTCAAAGCCCAATCCTGGAAATGGCTTTACAGCTACGATTTTGGAATGTTGAACCACCTGCTGGTTTCCTTGAGCATTGTCAAAGAACCGGTCTCCTGGCTCACGGATCCCCACATTGCCTTTATGGCAGTGGTCATCATCCAGGTATGGTCAGAATTTCCTTACACCATGTTGATGGTCAGCGCCGGCTTGCAAACCATCAGCAAAGACTACCGGGATAGCGCCCTTCTGGATGGCGTCAACTGGTTCCAATACCTGACGCACATCCAGATTCCCCTCATCAAAGACATCATCTTTATCGCCATCCTCATTTCCACCATTTGGGCCATCAACACCTTCGCTGTGATCTGGATCGTAACCCAGGGCGGCCCAGCCAGAGCGACGAGCGTTTTGTCTCTCGACATCTACCAGAAGTTCTTGATGTTCGATTTACGTGGCGCATCGGCAACCGCCATGCTGCAGCTGTGCATCAGCATGCTGATTACGGTCTTTTACCTCAGCCGGACCAACAAGGAAGGTGCTTAATGATCGACCCGAAATGGAAATACATCATTCCCAAGTACGTCAACCGGACCGTGGTCTACGCCTTGTTGATTATCCTGTCCCTGTTCGTGATATTCCCATTATTATGGATCATCAGCACCTCGTTCAAACCGGCCAATGAGGTCATGTCGATTCCACCCCGGTGGATACCAGACCACCCCACCCTGGAGAATTACATCAACGTTCTCACCAACTCGTCTATTCCGCGCCATTTCTTGAACAGCGTTCTGGTCAGTTCCATCGTAGCGGTTGTCTCTGTGCTGGCCGGCGGCGTTACCGGCTATGGGCTGGCGCGCAGGAAATCCCGAGGTACCAGCGGCATCTCCATGTTTATTTTAGGCAGCCAGATGCTGCCGGCCACGGTGGTCATGGTCCCGTTGTATCTGTTCATCTCCCGCTTCGAACTGTACGACACGGTCTTTGGCCTGGCCCTGGCCCACCTGACCCTGACCATGCCCCTGGTGACATGGTTGTGTAAAGGCTACATCGATACCATTCCCATCGACCTGGAAGAGGCCGCCCAGATGGAAGGTTGTTCTCGCTTGCAGGCCCTCCGGCTGGTGATCCTCCCCATCGCCGCGCCCGGCGTGGCGGCCGCCGGCATGTACGCCTTCGTACAATCCTGGAACGAATTCACCCTGGCCTCCGTGTTGACTGCTTCGGACAAGTCGCGGACGCTTCCCATCGGTCTGACCGAGTTTGCTTCCCTGTTCAAGATCGATTGGGGAAGCACCATGGCCGCTTCGGTGATCATCTCCATCCCGGTCATCATCATCTTCTTCTTCATGCAGAAATACATCGTGGGCGGCCTGGCCCAGGGCGCCGTCAAGGGATAGGCCGTCGATCACTACGCAAGTTCGGCGAAAGATCAATATGAAAATCGAGCAAATCGAATTATTTGTCGTCCGGATTCCATTGATCCCCATTGCCGCCGGGGGGATCGCCCCCTACCGGGGACACAACCTTCCCCCCGGCCAGGGGCTGACCAGCGCCGCCAGCTGTATCTACAAAGTGGTGACAGATGACGGCCTGGTGGGCTGGGGCGAGACTAACCCGGTTGTGAACTTTTCCTTCCACCGGGCCCTTTTCGAAGAAGTTCTACGGCCGGCCCTGATCGGCTCGGACCCGCTGAATCGTGAAGAAATTTGCAGGAAAATCTCCCCTAGCTTCGTGCCGCCCCTCTTCTCCAGAAGCCTCCTGGCCGGCATCGACATGGCCTGCTGGGACATACTCGGCCAGGCTGCCAACCGCCCCGTCTACGACCTGCTGGGGGGCATGATTCGTGAGCGGGTCGGCATTGCCTACTGCATCGGCATCTTCGAGGAAGAAGCCACCCGGGAAAAGATCCTGTCGATCCGCGAGCAAGGGTTCCCCACCCTGAAAATCAAAGGCGGCGGCGACGTCGTGTCCGACGTGCAGCGCACCTTCGCCGCCCGAGAACACACCGGCCCCGAGATGAATTTACGCATCGATATGAACCAGGGCTACGACTTCACCCAGGCGGCGCGCTTCTTGAACAGCACAGAGTCCCTGGATCTGGAGTACATCGAACAGCCTCTTCCGGTGAACCAGTTCGATGCTATGGCGGCCCTGCGCAGCCGCTGCAAAACGCCTGTGGCTATCAACGAGGATTGCTACATCCCCCACAACCTGTTTGAGTTCATCCGCCAAAAGGCCATCGACCTGGCCGTAGTAGACCTGGACCCATTGGGCGGGATCTCCGCGCTGGTCAAGGTGGCCAACTACTGCGCCGAAGCAGGCTTGCCCCTGGCCCATCACTGTGGGTTCGACATGGGCATCAAGCTGGCCGCCATCCTGCAGGTCTACGCGGCCAGGCCGGCGCTGTCGCATGCGGTGGACAGCACCTACATGGGACACGCCGACGACATCCTGGTCGAACCCATTCAGATTGTGGAGGGGCATTATCTGGTTCCCCAGGGTCCCGGGTTGGGTGTAACGGTCGACGAAGATAAGATCCGGCGCTATTCGCTGGAAAGCGCCGGCCAGGAATGAAACGGCACCCCGTGTATGGGAATGAGGGAAGCATGATCATCCAAGAGGCAGAGATTTTCTTTGTGTCCATCCCGGTTACCCCGGTCGAGAAAGGCGGTATCGCCCCCTATCGCGGCCACGACCTCCCCCCCGGGGAAGGCATCCGCAGCGCAGCCAGCTGCCTGGTCAAGGTAACCACCCGTGAAGGCATCACCGGCTGGGGGGAAACCAACGCGGTCATCAACCCGGCCGTTCAGGCTGCTTTGTTCCAACATTACATCCGTCCCCTGGTGCTCGGAATGGATTGTCTTCAAGCCAACGCCCGCCAGTATCGCGCCGCCAAATCCATCGAGCCGCCGGTGGGCGTGCGGGGGATCCTCTCCGGAATCGACATGGCTTGTTGGGATGCGGCCGGCAAGGCACTGGGCCTGCCGGTGTACACCCTGCTGGGTGGAAAAATCAGGGACCGGGTGAACGTTGCTTATTGCCTGGGGTTGGAAGATTTAACCGTAACCGCTGAACGGGTGCAAGAGATCCTCGATGCCGGTTACCATACTATAAAAACCACCGGGGGAAACGACGTTGCCTTCGACCTGCGCCGCGCAGAGCTCATGCGCCAGATCGGAGCAGATCGCTTGAACATCCGGGTGGACATGAACGAGGCTTACGATTTCATCGCAGCCGCCCATTTCCTGTCTCAGGCCGAACCCCTGGCGCTTGAATACGTGGAACAGCCCCTACGCGTCAATCAGTTCAACGCCCTGGCCGAGCTGCACAAACGCTTCAAGACCCCCATTGCCGTCAACGAGGATTGCTACGTCCCCCATAATCTGTTCAATTACGTTCAAGCGAACGCCATCGATGCCGCCGTGGTCGATATGGATCCTTTGGGCGGCATTACAGAGCTCGTGCGTATCGCAGACCTGGGTGAAGAAGCCGGCCTGCCACTCATCCACCATTGCGGATTCGACCTGGGCATCAAGACGGCGGCTATTTTACAGGTCTATGCGGCCAAGCCGGCATTTTCACGCCCCATGGACAGCACCTACATGACCCACCAGGACGACATCCTGCCAGAGAAACTGTCCATCCGGGATGGCGCTTTCACCATCCCAGACGGACCGGGGCTTGGCATTGTGGTCGATGAAGACAAGGTCCGGCGTTTTTCGATCCAATAACCGGAACAGGGAAAATACATACTGGAGTGAAAAGATGAACATCTACCAACGCATGAAAGAATTGGGCATCGTGATCCCAGAGCTCCCCAGGCCGGTGGCTTCCTATCAACCCGCCGTGGTCCACCAGAACATCGTCTATGCCTCCGGGCAAACCGGCACCGTACATCAGAAACTGGTCTATACCGGCAAGCTCGGCGCCGAAGTGGGGCTGGAAGACGGCAAAAAGTCGGCCCGCCTGGCCGCCCTGAACTGCCTGGCCGAGCTCCAGGCCGTGTTAATCGACCTGAACCGGGTCGAGCGCATCCTGCGAGTGACCGGCTACGTGGCCTCGGCCCCGGGGTTTAACGACCAGCCGCAGGTCGTCGAAGGCGCTTCTGTGCTGCTGATCGAAGTATTTGGCGAACATGGACGCCATGCCCGTTCGGCCATCGGCGTGGCCGAGCTGCCTTCCAACGCCCCGGTAGAGATCGAGCTGCTGGCTGCTATCTCCCGTTAGGAGACGGGGAACAATTCACCCGGCCGGTTCACACACCCCCGGCTTAAAAAGGATATAATTACCCAAAAGTGGAGCCGGCCCATGCGCCGGCTCCTTCATACCCTCCTGCCGTCCAAATTGAACGGTACGCTGGGTGACGAATGTATAAACACGGTTGGTTGGCACAACACAGTCCATTTTCTTCAAATCGCTCTATCCAGAGGGAGAACCAAGATGAAAAAGCTGGCAACCGTTTTAATTTGCGGGCTGCTGGTAGCCGCATGCATGCCTGAACCGGTATCCCTGGCCACAGCCACACCCCCGCTGCCTGCTCCCGACGTCACCACAAACGACACGCCTCACGCTTCTTCACCAGAGGCCACCCCGGCCCTGCCGGATTTACCCTCCCAGGAAACGCCTCCGGCCCAAGAGGAATCGCCCTATGGGCGCTATACGTCTTCCAAAGTCGCCGCGATCAATTACCTTAAAACGCGGCAGGAGGATGGGGCAGACCGGCTATACGTTTACCGGGACTTTTCCGCCACGGCCAATCACTTCACCCAGAAGGCGAAGATCGACGATGGCCATTCCGATTTTGTGTACGACATGAACGAGAACTGGCAGATAGATCCCTACGCAGGCGACAGCGCCATCGAAGTGCGGGTAAAGACGCAGGGGAATTCCTGGGGAGGTTGGCTGTTCGTCAACGGTTACCTGCCCGAAGGGGAGACCAACCCCACCCTTTCCTTCGGTGAAGTAGACGGCGCTGGGCTGGACTTGAGCGGCGCGACCCGGCTCTCGTTTATGGCCAGGGGCGCGCAGGGCGGCGAGATCGTTGAGTTCTTCACGGCCGGCCTCGGCTATGATGGGGAAAGCAACGCCCCCACCGCGCCCTACCCGGATAGCAGCACCAAACGCTCTCTTGGCTTTGTCACCCTCACCGGGGAATGGGTTCAATACGACATCGATCTAACCCAGGCGGACCTCAGCAATATTGGTTGCGGGTTCGGCTTTGTGCTCAGTGGCAACCGGAGCGGCGATCAGGAGACGCGTTTCTACCTGGACGAAATTCGTTTCGAGGGCCCCATGGCTGCGCTACAGGGGGCACCGCGCATGATCCCATCTTACGAAACGGACACCCGTAACGACAAAGACCAGTTATACATCCAGAACGCTGCTTTCAGTTATGACAATGCCCTGGCGGCGATGGCCTTTCTGTCTGAAGGAATGCAGGATGAAGCTCGTCAGCTAGTAGACGCCTTCCTTTTTGCCGTCCAGAACGACCGCTACCGCCCCGACCGGCTGCGTAACGCATACGCCGCCGGCGATATCCGGCCTTTTCCGGGTTGGGGCAGTGGCACACGCCTGCCGGGCTGGTACAGCGTGGCAGATCAGGCCTACTATGAAGATCGTTACCAGGTGGGAACGAACGTGGGCAACAGTTCCTTCGTAGCCCTGGCCTTACTGCAATATTACCGGCTGTATGGCGGAGAGGAATATCTCACCCTCGCCCAGACGATCATGGACTGGGTGCTCGAAAACTGCGCCGATGACTCCCCTGGTTTCACGGCCGGATACGACGGCTGGCCCGAGGGAGATGGCGAGGCGCTATACCGCTTTACTTATAAATCCATAGAGCACAATATCGATGCTTATGCGGCGTTCAAACAACTCTACACCCTGACCGGCGATGCCAGATACCAACAGGCCTGTGAAAGCGCATGGAAATTTATCCAATCCATGTACGCGCAAGAGAAAGGCTATTTTTACACCGGTACCGGCAATGATGGCGTCACTCCCGAACAGAACAACCTGGTGTTAGACGCCCAGGTCTGGTCGCTGCTTTCCCTCGGTCAGGAAGCGTACGCCCCCTACAGCGCCGCACTCTCTACAGCCATGGCCATGAAAACACAAGCCGGCGGATATCCCTTCCACGCCGCAAATTCCAACGGCGGTTGGTGGCCGGAAGGTACGGCTTTCACCGCACTGGCATTGAGAGAACAAGGCTTGCACGATGAGGCCCGGTCAGCGCTGGACGCCATGCAATCGATCCAGCAGCCCAATGGCGCCTTTCCCGCCGCCACCGTCGAGGAGTTATCGACGGGATTCGACCTGTTTACCGGGGACGCGTGGACCTACAAGAACATTCCCCATATCGCCCCCGCCGCGTGGTACGTCATGGCCGTTAATGGGTTCAACCCGTATGCATTTTGACAGACCGGGGTTGGCCGTTATGGTCAGCTCTGTATCCTAACCTTTGTACTTCTCCGCGGACGCCCTCCTACCCAACCGATCCGCGCCCCAAGGGCCACCATGAAGAAAAATGCGCTTTCAAGCCTGCTCCTCACCTTCGCCATTGTACTACTCCTGACCGCTTGCAGTCCGGCCGCCGCGCCACAAGCGCCTGCCGTCCAGGCAGCCACCCCAGTCCTGCCCACGGAACCACCCCCAACTGGGACCCCGGCGCCTACCGAAACCCTGGCGCCCACTGAAGCGCCGCCTTTGACCTGTAGAATCGTTTTCGATTCGGATCGCGACGGCAACCGTGAGATTTATCGCATGGAGCCCGACGGCAGCCATAGCGTCAATCTCACCAACCACCCGGGGGACGATTTCAATCCCGCCTGGTCGCCGGATGGCAGCCGCATCGCTTTTGTCTCCAACCGTGAAAACGAGCCAGACGGCGGCCAGTTCATCTACGTCATGAACGCCGACGGCAGCCAGGTGCGCCAGTTGACCCGCGAGAACGACAGTGACTGGCCAGACTGGTCGCCTGACGGCCGCCAGATCACCTACACCAGCCAGGGCGACATCTTTGTCATGGATGCCGGCGGTAGCGGCCAGGCAGCCAACCTGACCCACAGCCCCGAAAAAGACGCCCAGGCCACCTGGTCCCCGGATGGCAGCCAGATCGCCTGGTTGTCGGGCGAGGATTGGAAATGGAACGTTTTCGTCATGAGCCCAGACGGCAGCCACGTCCGGCAGATCACCGATAACGGCCAGGTCTCCACCCTTGCCTGGACGGTGGATGGTAGAATTTTCACCAATTGGGGCTGGACGGGCCAGGACGAGTTCTGCCACAACTGCGTCGTCAACCCGGATGGCAGCGACATCGTCGACGTGGGCGGCAAAGGCGAGCTACAGCGCTATATGCCCTTCTGGACCGTCTCCGGTGAGCGGGTGGAACTGACCAACACGGACAGCTTCGATGGGAACGAGGAAATCTATCTCATCGGCCAGGCCCTTCCGGACGTCCTGGACATAGGCATCGGTGCAGTCAATCTCACCAATAACCCCGCCCGGGACAGCAATCCCGACTACCCCGCCAACTGTGGGCCGGGGGCCGGAACGGACGCGGCTGTAATCCAACCGGTCCAGGATTCCCACACCATCGTCATCGGCTACGCCGGTGACCGGCCCGAACAATCGCAAAGGAAAGACAATTTCCAAAAAGCCTGTGAAGAACTGGGCCTGCGCTGTCTGTATGGAGACGTCCCCGGGCTGATCGCCCAGGGGGTGGACGCGGTTGTGCACAACACCGGCCCGTCCGGGGTAGAGGAGCTCACTCCCTCGCTTCTGGAGGCCCAGGCCCGGCAGATTCCCGTGTTCGTGCTGGACGCCGAATCCGACCTGGAGGGCACGTATAGCGTTACCATCGACCCCCGCCAATGGGTGAATACCAGCCTGGAATGGATGCTGGAGGGCATGGGCGGAGCGGGCGATCTGGCCTATTTTGATTTCCAACCCGACCACCCGCAGGCCGCCATCATTGAAGATCTACTGGAGAAATATCCAGGGGTCACCGTCGTCACCCACGAGGAAGACAAATACACCTTCAAGGAAGGTAAAGGCTACGTCAACACTTTGATGGAGGAATATCCCAATCTGCAAGCCATCTGGTCCAATGACTCTTTATCCACCATTGTTTTAGGGGTAGCTGACAACCGGATGCCATCACAGACGTGGCCTCTATTGATGTGTGAGCCGAGCAAAGAGGGCCTGTACATCTGGAAGGACCGGCTCACCGACTTCCCCGCAATGCGCTGCATTGCAGTCAGCAACCCTCCCGGCATTGCCTACGATGCCGTGTATGCTGCCTATTACCTGCTCACCGGCGCACAGATCGACCCGTCCGCCCTGGATGGGCCGTACGGACGCAGCCTGTACGTGAACAGCCCGGTCATCACCAATGACAACCTGCAAGAATGGTTGGAAAAGATCGGAACTGAAAACGACCCCTATATTGTGGACGAAAGGATGGCCCCAGCCGCCATTCAGGAAGAATGGTTTCTCGAATGAGCAGGAGCTGCCGGGGTTCTCCCGGCAGTTCTTTTTTTGTACCCGATCTCCGCAACTTGCTCGACCAGCCCGGCAAATTCGGCCACCCGCTCCTCTGGTGATATCTGGCGAGGGATCTGCCTGGCCGCTATTTCCCCGGCTTCACCAGAATCCGACCCCGGGCCGATCCGTTTTCAGACCTGTGACCGAGCCGCTCTTCCCCTGTGCGCCCTATACTGGCCATATTCTAAAACGCACCTGGAGAGCGCTATGGCCCATTTCCCCTGCATCCCCTTCCTTTCAATCCCCAACCGGCATGGCCAGGCGAGACCAGGGAAAGCAGGCAGCCAGCTCTTCCACCTGTGTGGTAAAGACGAGGCACGCCCATGACCACCCTGTTTTATTTCTTCCGTCTGGCCATCCGTAACCTGCGCCGTGGGGGGCAGCGTATTGTGATCGCCTGGTTGTGTATCCTCTTGGGGACCACGGTGTTGGTGGCCATGACCATGATGGCCCAGTCCATCCAGGGCGCCCTCCTGATCGAACCGGCCCAGCTAGTAGGCGGCGACCTCAGCCTGGTGCGCCAGTCCGGCGAGCCTGTCCTCTCCGAACATGTGGCCCAACTGGACGCCCTCCGGCGCAGCGGCGCGATCAGCCAGTACACGTTGATCGCCTACAACACCTCGTCGATCGTCTTCCATACCCTCACGTCGGGAGAATTGCACTTCATCGGGAATGGGATGGGCATCCAACCCGGTACATATCCCCTGGCCGGT
>JAAZNB010000334.1 GCA_012798515.1 Chloroflexota bacterium | reverse complement strand
GCCCTGTCTGGGGCTGCCCCTGACGAACACAAAGAGGAACAGCCGGCCCGCAGCCAGGCGCGCGAAGCCGCCCTGGAGGGCATCAGTTTCGTCGCTCAGCCGGGCCAGCTCATCGCCCTGGTAGGCCCCAGTGGAGCGGGCAAGACCACGCTCACCTACCTGATCCCGCGCCTGTACGACCCTACCGAGGGGTGCATCTCCCTGGACGGTCACGACCTACGCGACATCGCCCTCGAATCGCTGTCGGCCCAGATTGGTATGGTGACCCAGGAGACCCACCTGTTCCACGACACCATCCGCGTCAATCTGCTGTACGCCAACCTGAACGCCAGCCAGGCCGCGATCGAAAACGCCGCCCGGGCGGCCAATATCCACGACTTCATCACCGGACTGCCCAACGGGTACGACACTGTGGTGGGCGAGCGCGGCTACCGGTTGAGCGGAGGCGAGAAACAGCGCCTGGCTATCGCCCGGGTCATCCTCAAGAACCCTCAGATCCTCGTCCTGGACGAGGCCACCAGCCATCTGGACAGCGAATCCGAAGCGCTCATCCAGGACGCTTTGAACAAGGTGATGAACGGACGTACCAGCATCGTCATCGCCCACCGCCTGAGCACCATCCTGGCCGCCGACCAGATCCTGGTCATCGACCGGGGTAAGATCGTCGAACGGGGCCAACACGACCAGCTTTTGGGCAACAATGGGGTCTATGCCCACCTGTATCACACCCAGTTCGACCGCGCTTACCACGCCAACAATTGAGTTTGTGGGGGAAAGACACGCTTCGGTGTGTACAAACGTTTAATAATACAACACGACAACGAATGAATCTCCCCGGCGCCCTGATCGGCCCCGGTGAAGATTCACCGGACAAAAGGAGTAAAAAATGAGAATGCTTCGCTTACAATTCCTGTCGGGAATCCTGGGAATCGCCATCCTGTTGGCCGGCTGCGCCGCGCCCACACCGCTGGTGGTCACCACCGCCCCGGAGGAGATCCAGCAGACGGCCGACGCGGCGCGCACCGAAGCCGTAGAAACGGCCATGGTGCAGGTGACCACGGTCATCGCCATGACCCCCAGCGCTACCAACACGCCGACCATCACCTCTTCTCCCACCGCCACCAGCACCCTGGCGGCCACCATCGCCCCGCCCACCGCCACCCGCCCGCCACAGACCCTGGCGCCCACCTTCACCCTTACCCCGGGGCCGCTGTCCTGCGGCATCGACCTGCAAATTCCTTCCGCCGGGACCGTGCTCACCCCCGGCCAGGATTTCGACGGCCGTTGGACACTGCGTAACATCGGCACCGAGACCTGGAGCGCCAGTAACGTCGACTTCGTGTTCGCCGGAGGCCAGCGCATGCACGAAGGTGGAGACACCCTCGACCTGAATGGCGACGTCGCCCCGGATGGAACGGTCGACTTCGTCATCGATATGAACGCCCCCGGCGGCGCCGGGACGTACACCACCTCCTGGGCCCTCTCACAGAGTGGTACCCATTTCTGCACCGTGACCCTTTCGGTCGAAGTTCAGTAAATCATAGCGCCGGCCCGGCCGGTTAATCGCTGTACAGACAGGCTCCTGGGCCAAACGCCCGGGAGCCTGTTCTATGCACCCGCCCCACGCCCTTGGTGATCGCTCCAGACCGGGTAAGTATAAAAGTTTTATCTGAACTTTCTACCCTTTATTGACTTCATTAATCCCTTCGCTTATAATCGTCGTCTGAGGGGAAGTGCTGGAATTGGCAGACAGGCATGACTTAGGATCATGTGCCGCAAGGCGTGAGGGTTCAAGTCCCTCCTTCCCCACACAACTAAAGGCAAAGGAAAGATAGTCTTGAAAATCGAAACCGAACTCCGCGAAGATCATCAGATGAAAGTTACTGCCGAGCTGGACGCCGAAGTCTTGGAACAATTCAAACATCGCGCCGCTCGCAAGATCTCAAAAGAAACCAAAATCCCTGGATTTCGCCCCGGGAAAGCCCCGTATGACATTGTCAAACGGATGGTTGGCGATGATCTCCTGGAGCGTGAAGCCGTCGAATTAATGGTGGACGAGTATTATCCGGAAGTCCTTCGCGAAGCCGATCTCAAACCCTCCGGGCCTGGTTCACTCGAAGACGTGATCAGTATGAACCCGCCCAAGTTTGCTTTCCTTGTGCCCCTGGCCCCAGAAGTCGAGTTAGGCGACTACCAGTCCATCCGCAAAGACTATGAGCCCCCGGTCGTGACCGATGAAGAAGTCGACCAGGTGATCAAGAACCTCCAGTCGGGCTATGCCACGGCAGAGCCGGTGGAACGCCCGGCGCAAGAAGGTGACCTGTTAGCCGTCAAAGTCGACGGCCGCATGCTGGAACCAGAAGAAGGCCAGGAAGCCGAAATCGTCAAAGACAACACCATCCAGGTCATCGTCGGCGACGAAAGCCAGGCCGACCAGGAATGGCCTTACCCCGGCTTCTCCAAAGAGCTGGTTGGGCTGTCTGCCAACGATGTAAAGGTGGTCCAGTTTACCTTCTCTGAAGAATCACCCTACGAGCGCCTGCGCGGCAAGCAAGCCGAGTTCACCGCCGAGGTGCAGAGCGTCAAAGCCATGACCTATCCCGAGCTGGACGACGAATTTGCCCAATCCCTGGGTGAGTTCGATTCCTTTGCCAACCTGAAAGCGACCATCCGGGAACAGCTCGAAGAGAATCACAAAAACGAATACGACCAGGAGTATCTTTCCGGCTTGATCGACGAAATCGTCGCTATGTCCACCGTAAAGTACCCGCCTCACTACCTGGAAGAAGAGGTCGAGCACGTCGTTCACTCCCTGGAGGACGACCTCTCCAAACAGCAGCTGGACCTGGACACCTATTTCAAGCTCCGCCAGACGACGCGTGAAGAGTTCATCGAAAACGAAGCCAAACCGGTGGCCCGTAACCGCCTGGGACGCTCGTTAGTGATGAACGAAATCTCCCGTCAGGAAAAAATCGAGTTGCAACCCGATGAGCTGGAAGCCGAAGTCAGCCAGGCGATGGACGGTTTCCAGGATCTACCCGAATTCAAGAAAATCAAAACTACCCAGGAAATCCGGAACCTGGCCAATATGGTCACCTTCGAGACGGCCAATCGTCTGATGAACCAGCGTATCATGGACCGCTTGAAGGACATTGCCACCGGAAAGGCCACCCAGGCCACGGGAGAAGAGGAAACAGCCCCCGCACCCGTCGAGGACGTGGCTACGGAGACGGAGCCCCCTTCGGAGGCACAAGGCGAATAAACACCCAGCCTGGCCTCCTTTAACCGTAATTTGTTCGGATTACAAGGAGAACACATCTATGTCCGACAACCATTTTTCTAATGTCATCCCGATGGTCATCGAGTCATCCGGCCGCGGGGAACGCGCTTACGATATCTATTCGCTCTTGCTGAAAGAGAGGATCATCTTCCTGGGAACCCCGATCGACGATCAGGTTGCCAACCTTATTGTTGCCCAACTCCTCTTTCTCTCGCGCGAAGATCCCGAAAAAGAGATTCAGATGTACATCAACTCGCCGGGCGGCCAGATCTACGCCGGTTTGGCCATCTACGACACGATGCAAATGATCCCCAATCGCGTCAGCACCTGGGCGGTGGGCCTGACGGCTTCCTTCGGGACCGTCCTGCTGGCAGCCGGCACCAAGGGCTATCGCTACGCCCTGCCGCACGCCACCATCCACATGCACCAGCCCCTGGGCGGCGCCCAGGGCCAGGCCTCGGATATCGAGATCCAGGCCAAAGAAATTCTGCGCCTGAAAGCCCGCCTGAACAACATCATCTCTTACCACACCGGTAAGGGCCTGGATGTGATCGAACACGATACAGAACGTGACGTTTACCTGACCGCAGAGAATGCTGTTGAGTACGGCCTGGTGGATCAAGTATTAGAGACTCCTTCCAAACAGTAATATCCCAGATAATACAAATTTAAAGAACAAACAAACCGGATAGCATCTGCCATCCGGTTTGTTTGTGAGGAGAAAAAATGATTCAGTCGTTAACCCCATGCATCAAAGCACTCATTCTGGATATGGACGGCGTTTTGTGGAGATCCGAGGTGCCCATCGGCAATCTCGCGGAAATCTTTGGCCGGATCGAAAAGATGGGGTTAAAAGTGCTCTTCGCCACCAATAACGCCGGAAGGACCGTGGATTTCTTCAGAGACAAGATCCGCGGTTTTGGCGTTCAGGTCGAGAGCCAGCAGATCGTCAACTCATCCATGGCGGTGGCTTACGAGCTGAAGCAGAAATATCCCCAGGGCGGGCCGGTGTACATCGTCGGGGAAGTGGGCCTGGTCAAACCCCTGGAAGAGATGGGCTTCTATTACGCCGAAAAAGACGTGTTGGCTGTTGTGGCCGGCATGGATCACACCATCAATTACCATAAGCTTAGCATCGCCGGGCTGTTAATCCGCAGCGGCGTGCCCTTCTACGGGACCAACCCGGACCCCACTTACCCGTCTCCCGAAGGCCTGCTGCCGGGAGCGGGCACGATCATCACCGCCATCGCAGTCGCCGGTGGGGTCGATCCCATCATCGCCGGCAAGCCCTACCCGGGCATGATGCGCATGGCCATGGCCCGCCTGGGCACCCATCCGCAGGAAACCCTGGTGATCGGCGACCGCCTGGACACGGACATTCTATGGGGCCAGCGCTCCGGCTGTCGCACGGGGGTCGTCCTCAGCGGGGTCTCGACGCCCGAAGAGGTCGAAGCCTGGTCGCCGCGCCCCGACCTGATCGCCCCTGACCTGACCCACCTGGTCGGGCTTCCCTGATTTCCCGATCCTCAGGCCGGTGATTTCGAAACCAGGGTCGGGCTCAGCCCGAAGCCCAAAGGGCTCGGACTGTTCTCTATCCGCTGAATCGTTATGAAAATAGATATACTATTAATGGAATGCAACCAAAACGTCTGATTTACGATTTGGATTTTAACGAGCTCTCCCAGGTCTTCCAGGAATGGACAGAGCCGGCTTACCGCGCCACCCAGGTGTGGCAGGGGATATACCAGCAGCTGTGGAACTCACCCGAGCAGTTCACCACCCTCCCGGCCGCTCTGCGCGCCCGATTGGATGAGAATTTCCGCTTCCAATCCATGTCTCCCGCGCGGACCATCCAGTCCAGCGATGGCGAGACGGTCAAGACCCTGCTCTTGTTCGCCGATCAGTTCAGCGTGGAAGCTGTGTTGATGCGCTACGCAGACCGCCGCACCCTGTGCATCTCCTCTCAATCGGGCTGCGCCATGGGCTGCGTCTTCTGCGCCACGGGGCAGATGGGATTCGGCCGCAACCTGAGCAGCGGGGAGATCGTGGAACAGATCCTGTATTACGCCCGCCAGCTGCGCAGCGAGGACGACCGGGTGACCAACGTGGTCATGATGGGCATGGGCGAACCATTCCACAATTACGCGGCCACGTTGAAAGCCATCGACACCCTGAACGACTCGCGCGGCATGAACCTGGGTGAACGCCGGTTCACCATCTCCACCGTGGGACTGGTGCCCAAGATCCGCCAGTTTGCCGACGAGCAGCGCCAGATCAACCTGGCCATCAGCTTGCACGCCGCCAACGATGAAGAACGCTCGGCCGTACTGCCGGTCAACCGGCGTTACCCCTTGCAGGACCTGCTGGACGCCTGCCGCTATTACGTCGAGAAGACCAACCGGCGTATCACCTTCGAATGGGCCTTGATCCTGGACGTCAATGACACCCCGGCCCACGCCAAAGAGCTGGCCCACCTGCTCAAAGGGCTGCTGTGCCACGTCAACGTCATCCCGCTCAATCCCACCCAGCAGTTTGGCGGTAAAGCCACCACCCGGGAAAGAGCGCAGCGCTTCTGCGCCGAGCTGGAAAAGGCCGGCATCCCCTGCACCATCCGCATTCGCCGCGGCATCGACATTCAGGCCGGCTGTGGCCAACTCGCCAGTGAAACTGCGCAGCGCCGGCGGCCATCTACTCACGACATGATATAATCGCACACCTATGACCGATTTCTTCAGCAAATGGAAAGAAGGGCTGGACCGCACCCGGCGGTCCACGTTTGGCCGCATCGCCACCTTTTTCGGCTCCACCGAGATCGACGACGATACCTGGGATGAGCTTGAAGCCATCCTGATCCAGGCCGACCTGGGCGTCGAGACCACCACTGAGATCACCGAGGCACTGCGCAAAGTCGTCCTCCAGGAGGGCTACACCCGCTCCATCCAGCTGCAAGACGCCCTGCGCGCCGAGCTGCTGGCCCGCCTGGACCCGCCCGGCCCGGCCCCGTTCGAGGGACACGCCCCGGCAGTCATCCTACTGGTGGGCGTCAACGGTTCAGGTAAGACCACCACCGCGGCCAAGCTGGGTAAGCTGTACGCCAACCAGGGTAAGAAGATCCTCCTGGCCGCAGCCGATACCTACCGGGCGGCCGCCATCGACCAGCTGCAAGTGTGGGCCGAGCGCCTATCCCTGCCCTTTATCGCCGGGCAGCCCAACGCCGATCCCGGCGCGGTGGCCTTCGACGCCGTGCAGTCGGCCGTGTCGCGTAAGTTCGACCTGGTGCTGGTGGATACCGCCGGGCGTTTACACACGCGCTACAACCTGATGGAAGAGCTCAAGAAGGTCCACCGCGTGGTCGGTAAAGCCCTGCCTGGGGCGCCGCACGCCACCTGGCTGGTGCTGGACGCCACCACCGGCCAGAACGCCCTGGTACAGGCGCGCGCCTTCAAGGACGCCGTACAGGTGACCGGCGTAATCCTTTCGAAATTAGATTCTTCCGCCCGCGGCGGCATGGCCTTTGCCATCCAGAAGGAGCTGGGCCTGCCGATCCTCTACGCCGGGTTAGGCGAAAAGCCGGAAGATTTACAACCTTTCGACCGCCAAGCGTTCGTCGATGGAATACTTTCACATAATTAGGGAGCACAGTATGCAGGACCTGATCGACCGCCTCAATCAATACCAATCCACCCTGGCGAACTTATTGGAGCGTCTTTGACTTCGCTAAAAAAGAAGCCGAACTGAAAGAACTGGAAAAACAATCCGAAGACCCTGATCTATGGAACGACCGGGAGCAGGCCCAGCGCATTATGAAAAAACTGGCCGACCTGCGCAGCGAGGTCGATGGCTGGGTCGATTTCCAAAAACACATCCAGGACGCCCTCGAGCTGGCCCAGATGGAGGACGAGAGTCTGCGCCCCGAGCTGGAGTCCGAAGCTGAACAAATCTCCACCGAGCTGGACCAGCGCGACCTTAACGCCCAGCTTTCGGGGCCCTACGACCGGGAGAATGCCCTGCTCACCATCCATGCCGGCGCCGGCGGCACCGACTCGCAGGATTGGGCTGCCATTCTGGAACGCATGTACCTGCGCTGGGCAGAACGGCGCGGCTTTGCCGCCGAGATCCTGGACGTGACCGAAGGTGAAGAGGCGGGCATCAAGAGCGTCACCATCGCCATCAACGGGCGCTACGCCTACGGGTACCTGCGCGCCGAGAAAGGGGTCCATCGCCTGGTGCGCCTGTCACCCTTCGATGCCGCCCATCGCCGCCACACCTCCTTTGCGTTGGTAGAAGTGCTGCCCGAGGTGACCGAGAACGACGAGATCGAGATCAACCAGGAAGACATCCGCATCGACGTCTTCCGTTCCTCGGGGGCCGGCGGGCAGAACGTACAGAAAAACTCCACTGCCGTGCGCATTACCCACCTGCCTACCGGGTTGGTGGTGGCCTGCCAGAACGAGCGCTCGCAAATGCAAAACCGTGAGAACGCCATGCGCGTGCTGCGGGCGCGCCTGCTGGAGATCAAACACGCTGAGCAGGAGAAACAGATGGCCGAGCTGCGCGGCGAATACACCAAAGCCGAATGGGGCAGCCAGATCCGTTCCTACGTGCTGCACCCCTACCAGCTGGTGAAGGACCACCGCACCGAGTTCGAAATGGGCAACACCCAGGCCGTCCTGGACGGCGAGCTGGACGGCTTCATGGAAGCCTATCTGCGCCAGCAGTAAGACCGGAACCAACTCATCTATAAAACCGCCGGGATAATATCCCGGCGGTTTTTCTTTTTCATCATCAGCTGGGAAGACGACTCTACTACGTTTCCCGGCCCTTGAGCACTCGCGAATGCCTTACTTATCCAACACGCGGGCCAGCTCCAACATGCGCATGTCGATACCCTTGGTCTTGCCGGCCACCTCCGCCAGGGGTGTGGTCTGCTCGGCGCCTTTGACCAGCCCGACCAGGACGCCTTTTTCGCCGCTCAACAGGCAGTCGACTGCGGCCGCGCCCAGGCGGCTGCCCAGGATACGGTCGAAGGCTCCCGGGTTGCCGCCGCGCTGCACGTGGCCCAGGGTGGTCACGCGCAGGGCAAAACCAAGCCGGTCGGAATGCACTTTGAAATATTCGGCCAGTTTTTCGGCGTTGTACTCGGCCCCCTCGGCCACCACCACGATGGCGTGGGCCTTGCCTTTGTCGTAGGCGCGAGAGATGGTCTGGGCCACGTCCTCGGGATCGGTGGGGATTTCCGGGACGACCGCGTATTCCGCCCCGCCGGCGATGGCCGACATGAGCGCCAGGTAGCCGCAGTCGCGTCCCATCACTTCCAGCAAGAAGGCGCGCTGGTGCGAGGAAGCGGTGATTTTCAATCGATCGATGGCTTCCAGGGCAATATTCAGGGCAGTATCCACCCCGATGGTGATGTCCGAGCCGATCAGGTCATTGTCGATGGTCGAGGCGACCCCCACCACCGGGAAGCCCAGCTGGGACAGGGCGTGGCTGCCTTGCTGCGAGCCGTTGCCACCGATCACGACCAGGCCTTCGATGCCGTATTGGTTGAGCGTGCGCAGGGCCTTCCGCTGTCCCTCGGGCGTTTTGAATTCCAGCGAACGTGCACTGCCCAGGATGGTGCCCCCCCGCTGGATGATCCCCCCGGTTTCCCGGGCGCCCAGGGGCATGGTGCGGTCTTCGATCAGCCCTCTGTAACCGTTGAGGATCCCGATCACGTCGCAGCCGCGATCGATTGCCGAGCGCGTCACCGCCCGGATAGCCGCGTTCATTCCCGGGGCATCTCCACCGCTTGTCAATACAGCAATTCTGCGCATCCTTCCTCCAATCTACTACTTCTATCTACATTTTTTCTTTGCGATCAATTTTATCACTCCCCCTTGTTTTGGATAGCCAGTTGGGAAGGGAGTCACCAGGAGCTTCATAAATTCAAAAAACGAGCCGTTGGAGACAGAGGATCCCGGGTTTCTTCCTCCGCTTGAAACACCGGTTTCAAGACAGACCTGAGGCCGCCAGGCGGCTGGCTTGTAATCTGCCTGCCAAACGCAGCTCTGTTCTTTTCCAATCTGTGAAAAAACCCGGCCGGCCGCAGGCCTCGCACAGGCCAGGAAATGCTACAATAGAGCCAGGCATCGATCCAGGCACACACCAATGCATGCAAGGGGAGCCGCAACGCGGGCCTGGATCCCTGTTCTCGATCGATCCACCGGCGTACGCCGGCACATCCTACGGCAAAGGAAAGAACAATCATGGCTGGACAAACCTATTATCTGCCCGTCGATACACTCCAACATTTCATGCAGGACGTGTTTATCGGGGTCGGCGTTCCCCCAGCGGACGCTATCCTATGTTCCCAGGTGTTGATTGCCTCCGACCTGCGCGGCATCGAATCCCACGGGATCGGCCGCCTGAAAATGTATTACGATCGCATCAAAGTACGCCAGCAAGAGCCGGTAACCCAGGTGGAGATCGTGCGCCAGGCGCCGGCTACCGCGGTGATCGATGGCCACAATGGCATGGGCATGGTGGTCGGTGTGCGCGCCATGGAACTGGCCATCGAGAAGGCCCGCCAGTACGGCATGGGTTCCGTTGCCGTACGGAATTCCAACCACTTCGGAATCGATGGGTATTACGCCCGCATGGCCATCCAGGCCGGCATGATCGGGATGAGCTTCACCAACGCCCGTCCTTCCATCGCCCCCACCTTCGGTGTGCAGCCCATGCTCGGCACCAATCCCATCGCCTTCGGCTGCCCCACCGATGAGGAATGTCCCTTCCTGTTCGACGCGGCCACTTCCATCACCCAGCGGGGAAAATTCGAAGTCTTGCAGCGTGAAGAAAAAGACGGGCGCCCCGGCTGGGCTATCGACCAGCAGGGCAATTTCTTGATCGACGCCAACCAGGTACTGGCCGGGCTGGGCAAGGATACCGCCGCGCTGCTGCCCTTGGGCGGCGCCGGAGACGAATTCGGCGGGCACAAGGGCTACAGCCTGGCTACCATGGTGGAGATCCTCTGTGCCTCGTTGCAGAGTGGCGTTTTCTTGCTGGACCTGCTGGGCCTGGATGCCGCCGGAAATCGCCAGCCCTTCCGCATCGGGCATTTCTTCATGGCCATCCACATCGAATCCTTCACCGCACTCGACGACTTCAAGAAAACCACCGGCGACATCATTCGCCAGCTGCGCCAGTCGCACAAAGCCCCCGGGCAGGAGCGCATCTATACGGCCGGTGAAAAGGAGTACGAGACCGAAAAACGTGTCCGCCAACAAGGCGTGCCCGTCATTCCTAATCTGCAAAAAGCGATGAAGGTAATGCAGTCCGAACTGAACCTGACCCAGTACCAGTTCCCGTTTTAATGGTATAATTGCTCTGCTTTCAAGAGCGTAGAAAAATTGAACCTGGTTCCTGGCGGAGCTTGTTTTTTTCAGGCTCCGTTTTATTTCAATATCCACATCACAATTTCAAGGATGATATGCGCATCAAGGGGTTCATCTTCGACTTCGACGGGACGGTTCTGGAGACGGAAAGTCCCGAGTATGACGTCTGGCAAGAGATCTATCAGGAGTACGGTGGTCGTCTCACCATGGACGACTGGAGCCAAGCGGTGGGTGGCCCACCGGAGATGTTCGACGTGGTCGGCCACCTGGAAAACCAGGTTGGCCACACCCTGGACCGTGAGGCCATCATGGCACGCAGGCACCGGCGCATCATGGAGATCACCCGCGACCAGGACGCCCTGCCGGGTGTGCGCGATTACCTGGAGACGGCCAAACGCCTGGGAATCAAACTGTGCATCGCCTCCTGTTCCGACCGCCCCTGGATCGTGGAACACCTCGACCGCCTGGGGCTGACCAGCACGTTCGAGCACATTCTGTCCATGGAAGACGTGCAGCGTCTCAAGCCCGATCCCGAGCTCTACCTGCTGGCCCTGCAGCGCATGGGCCTGGAGGCCAGCGAAGTCGTGGTCTTCGAGGATTCGCACAATGGCGTCGCAGCGGCCAAGTGCGCCGGGATCTACGTGGTCAACGTGGTCAACAGCATCACCCGCCACCGTAACGGCAAAGAGGCCGACCTGGTGGTTGATTCTCTGGCCGAAATTCCTCCCCTACAACTCCTGGAGCAGCTGGAACACCCAGGCAGCTGACCTCTGGCCGGGTGGCCGGTTTCACTCGCTGCTCGTTGGACCTGATATAAACCGCCGGATTCTTTTCTACGGCCCTTGAACATTCGATAACGCCGGTATATACTATGCTCGCAAGAGCTGACCAGTTTAAAGGTGGATCAAAGGTTCGCTATGAAGATCGAGAAGTTGATGGAGGTTCTGCCGGATAATTACACGGTCGTGGACCGTGAGTGGATTCTGCGCGCCTATGAATTCGCCAAAGAAGCTCACATCGATCAAAAGCGCGCCTCGGGCGAACCATATATTACCCACTGCGTGGCCGTAGCGGCCATTTTAGCCGAGATGCGTGTGCCGCCGGTAGTGGTCGTGGCGGCCCTGCTGCACGACACGGTGGAAGACACCCCCGTCACCCTGGCAGACATTCGCCGGGAATTCGGCGACGAGGCCGCCACGCTGGTGGATGGGGTCACCAAGTTGACCAACCTGCCGCGCGTGTCGCGCGGCGACCAGCACGCCGAAGAGGCCCTGGAAGAAGTCGCCGTGGTGGACGGGCGCCTGCCGGACAATGACTACGCCGTCCAGACCGACCGTTCGCGACGCAAGGATCTGCGCAACGAAACCCTGCGCAAGACTTTTCTGGCGATGGGCGACGATATCCGCGTTGTCTTGATCAAGCTGGCCGACCGGTTGCACAACATGCGCACCCTGGGGCACATGCCCGAGTACAAACGCAAACGCATCGCTCAGGAGACCCTGGACATCTTTGCTCCCCTGGCCAACCGCCTGGGCATCTGGCGCATCAAATGGGAGCTGGAAGACCTGGCTTTCCGCTATACCGAGCCGGATAGGTACAAAGAGATAGCGGAGAACCTGGCTGAACGGCGCAAAGACCGCGAGATCGAGGTCCAGAAGATAACCGAACGCCTCAAGAGCATCATGGAGCAATCTGAGATCCAGGCCGAGGTCACCGGGCGCCCCAAGCATATCTTTTCGATCTACCGTAAGATGCTAGACAAGGGCAAGCCCTTCGAAATGGTACGCGACCTGCGTGGTGTGCGCCTCATCGTCCCCGACATTCCTTCCTGCTACGCCGCCCTGGGGGTAATCCACACCCGCTGGCGCCCGATCCCCCACGAATTCGACGACTACATCGCCTCCCCCAAGGATAATTTCTACCAGTCGCTGCACACCGCCGTGCTGTACGACGACGGCAAGCCGTTGGAAGTACAGATCCGCACCGCGGAGATGAACCAGAACGCCGAATACGGTATCGCCGCCCACTGGCGCTATAAAGAAAAAGGCAAACGCGACGACGTTTACGAACAGCGCATCAACTGGCTGCGCCGCCTGATGGAATGGCGCCAGGACGTCGAAGACGCCCAGGAATTCGTGGATGGGATGAAGACCGACGTCTTCGAAGACCGCGTGTACATCTTTACCCCCCGCGGCGATATCTTCGACCTGCCCGCCGGCTCGACGCCCATCGATTTTGCCTACCAGGTGCACACTGAGATCGGCCACCGCTGCCGCGGCGCCAAAGTCAACGGCAAGCTGGTCGGCCTGGACTACGTGCTCAAGACAGGCGACCAGGTCGAGATCCTGACCTCCAAACAGGGCGGTCCCAGCCGCGATTGGCTGAATGCCAACCTGGGACTGGTCAAGACCCAGCGGGCGCGCTCCAAGATCCGCACCTGGTTCAAACGCCAGGATCGCGAGCAAAATCTCAGCCAGGGCAAGATGATCTTCGATAAAGAGCTGCGCCGTCTGGGCATGGCCGACGTGGATCTCGACAAACTGGCGCGCACTTTCGACTATAAATCCGTAGAGGAACTCTACGTAGGGTTGGGCTGCGGGGACATCTCCTTCGGGCGCATCGTCAACACGCTCTCCGAAGTGGGCAAGATCAAGGATCCCCTGTTGGATCTGCACCCTCTGCCCGAGGCCAAGCCCAACGGGAAAGCCGTCAGCGTCCTGGGCCTCAAGGGCCTGCTCACCACCTTCGCCCGCTGTTGTAACCCGGCTCCCGGGGATGAGATCATCGGCTACATCACCCGCGGGCGCGGCGCCACCATCCATCGCCAGGATTGTCCCAATATCCTCAGCCTGCGCGACCGCGAACGCGTGGTCAAAGTCTCGTGGGGCGAGCCCCAGCAAACTTACCCGGCGTCGATCGAGATCCGGGCCTACGACCGCCAGGGATTAATGGGGGATATCTATAACGTATTCAACAATGAGGGCCTGAACCTGCTGGATATCGACCTCAAGGTCACCCACAACATGGCCGTCATTCATCTCATCGTCGAAATCGGCGACATCGGCCAGCTCAGCCGTGTTCTCACCCGCATTGAGAATTTACCCAATGTGATGGAAGCGCACCGCTTGAAGCCGGGATAAACCATCCTAGGATAAAGAAACCATCCGCATGGGTATAGATACACCATCAGGTTCCCCCTTGTTAGCAGTTTCTGAAGCGCAGAAACAGATTCTGTCTGCTTTACAACCGGTGCAGACCACCACGATCCCCCTGGAACAAGCCGCCGGGCGCATCCTGTGCGCCGACGTATCCGTCCATGAAGACCTGCCGGCCTTTGCCAGCTCGAGTATGGATGGGTTCGCCGTGCGCGCCACAGACGTGGCCTCCGCCGGCCCGGATCAGGGAGTGCCCCTCCAGGTCGCCGGGGACATCCCGGCCGGGTCACAACCCACTTTTCGTGTGGGCGCCGGCCAGGCAGCGCGCATCATGACCGGCGCGCCCATGCCCGCCGGAGCAGACGCGGTCATCCCCATCGAAGACACCGACCAGTCGATCCACGCCGGAGTGAGTGATCTCCCCGGCCAGGTGATCGTCTTCCGCCGGGTACGGCCCGGCGAATACGTCCGCCCAGCCGGTCAGGACCTGCGCCGCGGGACCACCGTGCTGCCGGCCGGCCGGCAGATCAAGCCGCAGGACCTGGGGCTGCTCTCCATCCTGGGCCTTACGGCCGTGCCCGTCTACGAATTGCCCCGCGTGGCCCTGATGTCCAGCGGCAACGAGCTGGCCACGCCCGGCGAAATGTTGAAACCGGGCCAGATCCGGGACGCCAACACGTATTCCCTGGGGGCGCTCATCCAGAACAGTGGGGCCCGGCTCATCCACCTGGGCATCGCCCGGGATGACCCCAGGCAGATCCAGGATCTGCTGGATTCGGCCGTCAGCCAGGGCGCCGACCTGATCATCACTTCGGCCGGCGTGAGCGTCGGTGCGTACGACTACGTACGCCAGATCATCGAAAAAGACGGCCGGCTTACCTTCTGGCGGGTCAACATGCGCCCCGGAAAACCCCTGGCCTTCGGCGCCTACCGCCAGGTGACGCTGATCGGGCTGCCGGGCAATCCGGTCTCGGCCTTCATCGGCTACCTGGTGTTCGGCCAACCGGCCGTGCGCCGGCTGGCCGGCCTCCCGCCTGCCGGACGCCGCCGGGCCCAGGCCATCCTGGCCCACGACGTCGAATCCGATGGCCGTGAAAGCTACCTGCGGGCGGAAATAACCTCCCAGGACGGGCGTTTGACCGCCCGGCTGACCGGCCACCAGGGTTCTGGAAATCTTTACTCTTTGGTTCAGGCAAATGCTTTACTGATTGTCCCCTCTGGTGTAAAATCGCTACCGGCTGGAACACAGGTAGACATCTGGCCATTGGATGACTGATCTATATGAACAATAAACAACCACCGGCTGTCGTCATCACGTACATCGCCGCGACAATTGGCCTGGCAGATTCGATTTATCTTACCATTATCAAATTCACCGAGAACAAGAACTTATGCATTCAGGGTGTGGGAGACTGCTGGTCCGTCAATAACAGTGTCTATTCTGAATTTTATGGTATTCCGATTTCCATCCTGGGGGCTGCCGCCTATCTGACGATTCTTTTACTGACGTTCGTTGGAAGCCGAAACCATTCACTGAAAGAGACCACCCATCTGATTACTTTTGGAATGACCCTGGCTGGCTCGCTGTATTCAGTGTACTTAACTTATCTTGAAGTTGCCGTGTTGAAAGCCATTTGCCCGTTTTGCGTGCTTTCAGCCATTGCCATGCTCACCTTATTTGCGATTACCTGTGCTCGCTTGCTCAAACCGCAAGCAGAACCTAAGCCTTAGCCAGGAGGAAAACATGCCACGAATTCGTTGCCATTATCTCGACTGCGCGTTTCTCGACGATGGGTATTGTAGCGCTGCCGCAGTAGAAATTGACCCGGATGCAGGCTGCATGACCTATTCCCCAAATGCCGAAGTGACCTCAGAGGACGAGTGGGATGAGGAAGAAGAATTAGAAGAATGGGACGAAATTGACGAAGAAGACGATGACGAAGAAGACATCTGGTTAGACGGTGAAGGAGAAGAATACTAAACCGATTTAAACCCGACCTGATCTAGTTCTTTTTTGGTTTCTCCAATTTGATAAGGGGATAGCAATTCACCAGGGCCCCGGGTATACCCGGGGCCTTGTCTGCTGGAGAGCACGGGATGGATGGGCAGCATGGCAGTGCAACGTGGGAAAGACGTGCGTTTCAATATGGCCGTCAATTTGCTGGACGGCAGTTTCTTTGGCCTGGCGATTGGTTTTGCCTCTTTTACCACCATCATTCCCTTGTTCGTCTCCAACCTGACCGACTCGGCCATCCTGATCGGTCTCATCCCTGCCATCCATACCATGGGGTGGCAGTTTCCCCAGCTCTTTCTGGCCAAACGCATTTCCCGGCTCACCCACTTCAAGCCCTTTGTCGTCCTGATGACCATCCAGGAACGGTTTCCCTTCCTGGCCCTGGCGGTCATTGCCCTGATCGTGCCCCGCCTGGAGACACACACCGCCCTGTGGCTGATCTACTTCTTCCTGGTATGGCAGGGCCTGGGCGGCGGCCTGACGGCCAACGGCTGGGTAAACCTGATCGGCAAGGTCATCCCCTCCGATTTCCGCGCCACGTTTTTCGGGTTGCAATCCTCCGCCGCCAACCTGCTCTCTTCGGTCGGCGCCGTCCTGGCCGGCTACATCATCGAAGAGATCCACGCCCCGCTTAACTTCGCCCTATGTTTCTTCATCGCCAGTATTGGCATGGTGCTGTCGCTGTTCTTCCTCAGCCTGAACCGGGAATCGCCCAAGGCGCTCCTCCAGGACGAAGCCGCGGTCACGGGCAGTGGGTGGAAAGAAATCGTAGCCATCTTGAAGGCGGACCGCAATTTTCGCACCTTCCTCATTGCGCGTTTCGTGGCCCAGTTCAGCTTCATGGGGTACGCTTTTTACGTGATCTACGCGGTTAATTATTTCGGCATGAGCCCCCTGATGGCCGGTGTGATGACCGGCGTGTTGACCATCGCCCAGGTGGTGGCCAATCCGCTCTTTGGCTGGCTGGCCGACCGCTGGAGCTACAAAGGGGTGCTGGAATTGGGCACAGCCGCCGCCCTGTTGAGCAGCGTATTTGCCTTCTTGGCCCAGGGTGTGGCCTGGTTCTACCCGGTGTTTGCCTTGATCGGTTTTGCCAATTCGGTGTACTGGTCGACGATCATTGCCATCTCGCTGGAGTTCAGCCCCGAGGCCCAGCGCCCGGTCTACGTAGGGATGGCCAACACATTGACGGCCCCGGCCATTATCCTGGCCCCGATCCTCGGCGGCTGGATCGCCGACCGCTGGGGGTTCTCGCTCACCTTTCTCATTTCGGTCTTCGCCGCCCTGGTAGCCTTGCTGGTGCTGCACTTTTACATGGTAGAGCCGCGAAACAAAGCTCCCCTCCCGGCCACTCCGCCGGTGGCCAAGATCCACTGACCAAGATCCACTAACTTGACAAGCCCGCCAGGATCGTTTACACTGGCTTCATTCGGGGAGGATAAGTTGCCTACGTTTACACAACTCACGCAGCTTAGCTTTCTCTTTTCGTGAACTGCAAAACCATCACAACCCTGTTGTGGTGGTTTTTTTAAGCAGTCGCCCCATTTGATTTGCCGAATCATCGAGACAAGGATCCACCATGGGAAACTGGTACCAATCTGATATCAAGAAAGTCCTCCAAGAATTAGACACTGACCTCGAACACGGACTATCGCCGGAAGAAGCCGCGCGGCGCCTCAAAGAATACGGCCCCAACGAGCTCATCGACCACGGCGTCAAGAGCCCCTGGGCCATCCTTTGGGAACAGCTCACCGGCATCATGGTCGTCATCCTCATCATCTCGGCTGTAATTTCCATCCTCCTGGGTGAATACACCGATGCCATCGTGATCTTGATCATCGTCGTGCTCAACGCCGTGCTGGGGTTCACCCAGGAATACCGCGCCGAACAGACCATGGCAGCCCTGAAAAAAATGGCCGTGCCCCACGTGCGTGTCCGCCGCGGCGGGCATACCCTGGAGGTCGCAGCTCAAGAGCTGGTCCCCGGGGATGTGGTCTTGCTGGAAACCGGAAATTCTGTCCCGGCCGACGGGCGCCTGGTGGAAAACTCCAATTTACGCGCCCAAGAAGCCGTCTTGACCGGCGAATCGGAGCCGGTGGAAAAGGAAGTCGCCCCCTTGCACGCCGATAACCTGACCCTCGGCGACCGTAAGAATATGGTCTATATGGGCACCATCATCACCTATGGGCGCGGTGCGGCCGTGGTAACCGGCACAGGCATGAACACCGAGCTGGGCCGCATCGCCAGCATGATCCAATCCGTCGGCCAGGAGGCCACCCCCTTGCAGCGCCGCCTGGAACAACTCGGCCGGGGCCTGGCCATCGCCGCCCTGGGCATCGTCGCTATCGTGTTCGCCCTGGGGCTGCTGCGCGGCGAAGATTTTCGCCTCATGTTCCAGACCTCGATCAGCATGGCCGTGGCGGCCGTGCCAGAAGGGCTCCCCGCGGTGGTTACCATCGCCCTGGCCCTCGGTGCACAGCGCATGCTCAAACGCCGCTCGCTGATCCGCAAACTGCCCGCCGTGGAAACCCTGGGCTCGGTGACCGTGATCTGCTCCGACAAGACCGGCACACTGACCGAAAACCGTATGACCGTCACCATCCTGGACGTGGCCGGCAACCGTATCGACCTCAAAGAACGCCTGAAGAGCTTCAGCCCTTCAGTGAGCAACCTGGACCAATCCGAACCGGTGGTACTGGAGCAGGACGTGGTGGCCTTGCTTTTGACCGGTGGAGCGCTGTGCAACGACGCCGTGCTGGAAATCTCCCCGGACGAAGCCGGGAGCTATTCCACAGTGGGTGACCCGACCGAAGGGGCCCTGGTCGTGGCCGCGGCCCGCGGCGGGCTGTGGAAAGAAGCCCTGGAGAAAGCCTTCCCGCGCCGCGCCGAGGTGCCCTTCGACTCCGATCGCAAGCGGATGACCACCATCCACCAGGTTCACCAGGAGCAGATCGAGTCCCCTCTGGCGGAACGCTGGCAGAAATATCCTGATTTTCAGACCGCCCACCGCGTGGCTTTCACCAAGGGGGCCGTGGACAGCCTGCTGGAAGTTTCCGGCCAGGTATGGGTCAACGACCACGCTGAGCCCCTGGACGGCGAGTGGCGCGAGCGCATCCAGAAGGCCAACAACCAGCTGGCCCAGAGCGGCATGCGCGTCCTGGGCGTGGCTTACCGCCTGCTGCCCTCCGGTGAGGACGTCCAGAACCCGGACGTGTCGTTCGAACACGATCTCACCTTCGTCGGCATGATCGGCATGATCGATCCCTCGCGGCCCGAGGTAAAAGACGCGGTCAAGACGGCCAAAACAGCCGGCATCCGCTCGATCATGATCACCGGCGATCACCCCCTGACCGCCCTGCACATCGCCAAAGAACTGGGCATCAGCGACAACAACGCCGTGATGACCGGCAAAGAACTGGAAGAAGTCTCCACCGAGGAGCTGAAATCCATCGTAGCCGAGACCTCGGTGTTCGCCCGGGTTTCCCCCGAGCACAAGCTCAAAATCGTGCAGGCTCTCCAGGACACCGGCCACATCGTAGCCATGACCGGGGACGGCGTCAACGACGCTCCGGCCTTGAAGAAAGCCGACATCGGCGTGGCCATGGGGATCACCGGCACGGACGTCTCCAAAGAAGCTGCCGATATGGTCCTGCTGGACGACAATTTCGCCACCATCGTGGCAGCCGTAGAAGAAGGCCGGCGCATCTACGACAACATCCGCAAGTTTGTTAAATACACCATGACCTCCAACGCCGGTGAGATCTGGGTCATGCTCCTGGCGCCCTTCTTCGGCATGCCTCTGCCACTCACCCCGTTGCAGATCCTGTGGGTCAACCTGGTCACGGACGGCCTGCCCGGGCTGGCACTGACCATCGAGCCGGCCGAACGCAACACCATGCAGCGCCCGCCTTATCACCCCAAGGAGAACATTTTCGGGCGGGGCATGGGACGCGACATCCTGTGGATCGGCCTGTTGATGGGGTTGATCTCCCTGGGCTCAGGCCTGATATTCTGGAACGCCAACAATCCCGCCTGGCAAACCATCATCTTCACCACCATCACCCTTTCGCAGATGGGTAACGCCCTGGCCACCCGCTCCAACCGGGACCTGCTGGTCGAGATTGGTCCGCTGTCCAACAAACCGCTGATCTCGGCCGTTCTGCTCACCCTGGTCTTGCAGATTGCCATTATTTATGTACCCTTCTTGCAGGGGGTGTTCAAAACAACCGCACTCTCGCCCGTCGAATTGGCCATCAGCCTGGGGTTGAGCCTGGTGGTCTTTCTGTGCGTTGAATTTTCCAAATGGATCTTGCGTAAACGGCAGTAACCCGGCCAAAGAAGCTCCCAGTCATCAAAAACACCCGCATGCGGGTGTTTTTGATGACTGGGGGTGAAGGATTCGAACCTCCACAAACAGATCCAGAGTCTGTTGTCCTGCCATTAGACGAACCCCCAATTTCTAGTGCAATTATTCTAGCATTTCTAAGTGGACATGTCCAGGATGATTTGTCCGGATGATTTGTCCGGGAAGGGTTGGAGACGTTGAGCTAACGGACAATCAATTCCCGCTGAGGTTCACTGAGAAATTCTGCCCCAGTCTCGGTGACCAGCACGTCTTCCTCGATACCCATATAGCCATATCCTGGGATCATCAAGCCGGGTTCGACCGTGTAAACCTGGCCGGCCTGGATGGGGTAATGGGGCGCGTCCCCGTATCGCTCCCAGGCAGGGGCGAGGACACCACCGCCATCGTGGGCCAGCCGGCCCATCTGGTGACCGGTGGCGTACATGAACTCGGGATAACCGGCGCGGGTGATGGTCTGCCGGGCAATGGCGTCCGCCTC